>NZ_RQVC01000015.1:0-48596 GCF_003992085.1 Veillonella sp. CHU732 | reverse complement strand
AGGAACCACCTGTTCCCATCCCGAACACAGTAGTTAAGCTCGTAAACGCCGAAAGTACTTGGCTGGAAACGGCCTGGGAGGATAGGAAGTCGCTGATTAAGAAAAGAAAAAGAGACACCGCAAGGTGTCTCTTTTTGTTTTCTAATGCAATATACTCTTTTCATCTAGCCGTTTCCAGCCAGATTAATTAAGTAATATCTATGGAAGAGTGCCATAGGCCTGGGATCCCCAGTGAACCACTTTCATAGGAGCGAAGCGACGCATGAAAGTGTGTGAATCGGGGAGTTCGGCCCGTAAGATTTTCTACGACCGAAGGGAGTGAAGAAAATCCACAGGGCAGAACAGGAAGTCACTGATTAATAAAGAAATAGCACCCAAAAGGGTGCTATTTTTTTTATTAATCAATTATCTTAAATCCACTAAGCCGTTTCCAGCCAACATGACTCAAGTAAAATCTATGGAAGAATGCCATAGGCCTGGGATCCCCAGTGAACCACTTTTAAAGGAGCGAAGCGACGCATAAAAGTGTGTGAATTGGGGAGTTCGGCCCGTAAGACTTTCTACGACCGAAGGGAGGAAGAAAACTCACAGGGCAGAACAGGAAGTTGGAAATGACAAAGATATATCTACAAACTAAGTCTGCCCAATTTAGGAGAAAACTGTCTATAGTCATTAGAAAATTCTACTACAATATCCTCTATAAATACAATTAAAACAAAATGTTGACTGGGGGGACATAATGTATAATTAAAACAAATATTGTGTTAAAAAGGGAGGTTTATATGCAAACAGTAGAATTTATAACATCTTATCTTACTTTTTATTTAAAAGGGAAAATTCAAGTAGATAAAAACTTTGTTAAGTTTGAGATTCCTAATACAATTCTCAAATTAATCCCTCTTGGCAAGGCTAGCCGAAGTTTACCTGTAAATCAGATTTCTAGTGTGGATGATAGCTTTAAACTAAATTTTAAATCTCTATTATGGGGAATATTTTTCCTTTTATTGGGATTAGGAATGCTTGGGGATAATACTTTTTATGGTATTGTTATTAGTATTTACGCAATATTAACGATTCTAAGTTCTTTTGAGACAATTCTGCTTGTAAATTCTACATCCGGTGCTGTTACTGTTATTTCATTTGTCATTTTTGAGAAAGCTAAAGCTATTGAATGTAAAGACTATATTAATTTATTAATTACAGGACACCTTTCAGACACTAATGTAAGAGAACAAAATATGAAATTAATGGATAATGCTGATAAAAATACAGAAAAAATTATCGATGCATTGAAAAAATAATGAGATTATATATCTATCTAAATTAAATATTAATACTAAGTCAGAATGATTAAGGAGTAAGCTCTTAATCATTTTGACTTTTATATTAGGATATTGATAATTTTACATAATGACAAATCAACTGTAACCTTGTATACTATACCTATTATTAAGATAACTAAGGTGATAGTATGATACATAATAAACGAAATAATATTTTCAAAAGACCTAAGATAGAATTTTTTAATACCTTTGACAGGGAAGAGTTTCTTTTATTAATTGTAAAAGGTATTCTTATTGGAATAGTGGCAGGCACGATCGGCTCTGCTTTTAGATATATAATTCACTGGGGCAATGATTTTAGACATGAGTTTATGGCTACCGCAACAATGGAGCAAATTATAATATGGACCATGATTATGATGATCTTAGGCTGGTGTTGTCATTTACTATTAAAATGGGCACCTTTATCAGGTGGTTCGGGGATTCCTCAAATTGAAGGAGAAATGAAAGGCATCTTTAATATGAACCCCTTTCCTACATTAGTATCTAAGTTCTTTGGTGGGGCTTTCACAGGCATTGTTGGATTCTCTGTAGGACGTGAAGGACCATCTGTACAGCTTGGCGGTGCAACCGGTAAGTTACTGTCTAACTGGTTTGGTAGCTCTTTACGGGAAGAGAGAATTTTAACATCTGCCGGAGCAGCTGCGGGATTGACGGCTGCCTTTAGTGCACCAGTATCGGGTGCTATTTTTGTGTTTGAAGAGGTTCATAAAAGTTTTTACCCTAAACTTGTGATTCCTACATTTTCTGCTACCATTTCGGCGAATTTAGTTACTTCTTTAGTGTTTGGACTAACTCCGTCATTGGGATTTTCTGTAATGGAAAGTATCCCTATTGAGTATTTCGCTACACTCCTTATATTAGGTGTTGGGGTAGGTTTCTTCGGGATCTTTTTCAATCGTATGATTGTGGGTGTCAAATCCTTATATGATAAACTTCCTATTTCTAGAGGGTGGAAAATTTCTCTCACATTCCTAGGGGTGACGTTATTAGGACTGGATTCGCAGTTACTATTGGGTGGTGGTAATGATGTGGTGACCATGATGGTTGACCATCAACAGACTTTTCAGCTGCTATTATATATTGTTATAGGCAAGATTATCTTAACTTCTATTTGCTATGGTAATGGTGCACAAGGAGGTATCTTCCTCCCTATGGTGGTGATTGGATCGGCAGTGGGAGCATTGGTGCATAGTATATTGGTAGAATTACATATGCTCCCTAATGCTTTCGGTGGTAGTTTCATTATTTGCGGTATGGCAGGCATGTTAGCTGCCTCTATGAGAACACCTTTATTAGCGATTTTACTTGTTCTAGAAATGACAAATAGCTTTCACAGTATATACCAAGTAGGAACGGTGGCAATCGTTGCCTACTTAACAGCAGAATTTATGAAAGAATTGCCAATCTACGATAATCTGTTACTTCGGATGAGCCAAGGTTTGGTAGGCGCAGAGGAGGAACAAACATTTTTCCAAACTCGTTTGTCAGTGGTGTGTCCTTATGTAGATATGATGTTGAAAGATATTGAGCTACCGAGGGGAGCCATCATCGTAAGCATTGACCGAGGAGGGCAACCGATTGTGCCTGTTGCGGCAACCGTGTTACAGTGTGGAGACGAACTATATGTTTCTTGTACAAAAGGACAATTAAAAGAAGTAAAAGAATTTTTCAGTTATTAACATTTGTTATAGAGTTACCATAGGAGGTATGCTACTATACATATAGGTAGTACTTAGCTGTTTACGAATACATGGTGTCTTGCATTAAGAGGATGTCTATGGTGTGTAAAGTTTTAATGATACACGTTTTAATGAGCAGTGTATGAGTAAAACTATATCTTAGTAGATCTAATTTGGAGTTGTATATGCTCTAGAATTTGGTATAGTAAACTTTACGAAAGTTTATATGAGAGCGCTCTCTAGTATGAATGACAAGGTTACCTATTAAAGTTACTGGTTTTACGACCGTTGTAGTATATAGTATTAAATCTAAAGAAAGGAATCGTCATATGGCAATGATGGAATTTACAGATCGTCCGTTGACAGTAGCGGTTATTACTGTGTCTGATACAAGAACAAAGGAAACTGATAAAGGTGGAGCTCGTGTTGAGGAGTTAGCTCGCGAGGCTGGTTTTGTTGTGGTATCTCGTCAGATTGTGACAGATACAATCGAAGAGATTCAGGGCGCTATTCATAAGGCTTTCACTGGTAACTATGGTGGAGATGTTCAAGTCTTGAAGACGTCTACCGGTAATGATGTTCGTGCATGGACATATGAGGACAGTGTAGGTGTTGCAGATATTATTATCAGTACTGGTGGTACAGGGATTGCTAAACGTGATGTATCTATCGAGGCAGTGGAACCACTATTAGATAAAGAGATTCCAGGATTTGGTGAGTTATTTCGTTTCTTAAGCTATCGTGATGATATTGGTACAAAAGCGTTAGCATCTCGCGCCATTGCGGGCGTAAAAGATCATACGATTTTATTCGCTATCCCAGGTTCTGTGGGCGCTGTTACCTTAGCCATAAAAGAATTAATTTTACCTGAAGTAAAACATCTAAAGCGAGAACTAATTAAATAGTAGATTAGAAATAGCTATCTTTTGTAACTATGTATTCATAGTACTGAGATAGCTATATTTTTGCTTTTTACAGACTAAAATGTGATGCTTGTAGATAGTTATTAGATTTATGAGGCATTGTAATGACACATAAATAGAAACGAATCAGTCATAGAATGCACTTTTCGTAAAAGATGCAAAGTAGAAACTAAAAAATGCATAGGCTCTTTTGCATTTTGCGTGCACAAGTGATTGGTAACGTGCTATAATGGGTATATATAAATCACATAGTAAGTTATTGGAGGATGTAATGGCTTTCAATTTAAAAGGAAAAGAAGAAAAGTTTTTCAGTATGCTGAATGAGCATGCAGAGCTTTGTCATGAGGCGGCGCAGTTGATGCAAGACGTGTTTGAAGGAGAAGTGGAAAAGAAAGAAGCACTTCGTCAAATTGAACAAAAAGAACACGAAGCTGATGAATTGGTGGCGGCTACGATGGACCGTTTGCGTAAAACATTTATTACACCAATGGACCGTGAAGATATCCAACTATTGATTGATCAATTAGATAATACCATTGATAACATCAAAGAAATTATGGATAAAATGGTGATGTATCAAGTGCAAAGTGAGCCAACTAGTGGAGCTATCCGTATGGCAGAAATCGTGGCTAAATGTTGCAAGCACATTAAAAAATCTATTTCTTACATGGGAAGCTTAAAGAAAAACTATTTGAAAGTAGAAGGTCGTGCGTTAGAAGTGTTGCGCCTAGAAGCTGAAGCAGATGACATTTATCATGTGGAAATGGCGAAACTTTTTACAGAGTGCAGTGATCCTATTGAAATCATTAAGTGGAAGGAAATTCTTAGCTCCATGGAAGAAGTTATCGATGGCTCTGAGACTTTGGTAGGAACATTCCGCCGGGTAGTGTTGAAGTATGCTTGATGGTTGGGTGATATGGGCCGTCGTTTTATTAGCCTTGGCCTTTGACTATATAAATGGATTCCATGATACTGCTAATGCGATTGCTACGTCTGTATCGACGAGAGCGATTGCTCCGAAAACAGCAGTTATGATGGCGGCAACCTTAAACTTTTTAGGTGCTATGGTGAGTACTGGTGTGGCAAAAACAATCGGTGGCGATATCGTTACTGCCCCAGAGATGATTAATGGTGAGATTATAGTAGCGGCTCTAGTAGGAGCCATTTTCTGGAACTTATTAACTTGGTGGTATGGGATTCCAAGTTCTTCTTCCCATGCATTAATCGGTGGTATCATTGGTGCTGTACTGATTTCTGTAGGCCCTGAAGCTTTGCAAGCTGGTGGGATTGGTAAGATTTTTATTTCTTTGGTAGCATCTCCCATTCTAGCGCTAGTATTAGGCTATATTGTCATGAAAATATTGCTGCTCCTATTTGGACGATTTTCGCCAATTATCTTAAATGATCGATTCCGGAATATGCAACTAGTGTCTGCGGCACTCATGTCATTCTCTCACGGTTCCAATGATGCACAAAAAGCGATGGGGATTATTACCTTAACCTTAGTAGCTAGCGGTCATTTACAAACTTTAGACGTACCTATTTGGGTGAAAATTGCCTGTGCCACAGCGATGGCCTTGGGTACAGCAGCAGGGGGATGGAAAATTATTGCTACCGTGGGTAGTAAAATTTTTAAATTGGAAAGTATCAATGGGTTTGCAGCCGACTTGAACTCTGCTATAACTATTTTTACAGCTACTTTATTACACTTGCCAGTATCTACGACACATGTTGTGAGTGGATCTATCATGGGTGTAGGCACAGCAATGCGCGTCAGAGCAGTGAACTGGAGTACAGCACGTTCCATGGTATTTGCTTGGTTTATTACGATACCATTATCTGCCGGTGTATCAGCTTTGGCATATGTGATTATTGATGCGTTGGCACATGTATAAAAAATGAAGAAATTATGAAGAAATGTATTGCAACATTCTCAATAATTTCTTATAATAAAGATAAGAGATGCTCGAAGGCGTATGCACTCGAGCATTTTTTATACTTTTAAAGTATACTGTTAGAGTGTACTTTTAATGCCCATACATACACAGTTTAGTATAGATTCAATAAGGGAGATACCATTGAAATTTAATCAGGCAACAGACTATGCATTTCGAATTATCTTATACATGTCTACATTACCATTCGGTACTCGAAAGGTTGGGGCAGAGTTAGCAAAAACAAGTAAGATTCCTGAACGATTTTTATTAAAAATTATGCGCTATTTGGTCAATGCAAAGTTATTACATTCCTATCGTGGCGTAGATGGTGGATTCACCTTGGCTAAAAAACCAAAAGATATTAGTTTATATGATGTGGTAACCGCAGTAGAAGGCGATACTTACTTACAGCATTGTTTATATGATGCGGAAAGCTGTTCTCGTGGGTGCCATGGTCAATGTGCAGTACAAGAGGCAATTGGCAAAATTCAAGCAAGTTTAATAGAAGAATTAAAAAAGGTTGATTTCGAAACGTTAGCGAAACGTGAGCGTTCGATTCATATATCAATGCACCATGTGGTCTAAATGTATATTCAAGTGAGGAGGAATTGGCATGATGGATGCAGTCTTGTTAGCTCGTTTTCAATTTGCGTTGACTACGATCTATCATTGGCTCTTCGTACCGTTCACGCTAGGTATGACAGTATTAGTAGCAATACTTGAAATTACTTATGCGCGTACGAAAAACGAAGTGTACAAAAAAATGGCAAAGTTTTGGGGTAAACTATTCCTAATTAACTTTGCAATGGGTGTTGTAACAGGTATCGTTCAAGAATTCCATTTTGGAATGAACTGGGCAGAATACTCTCGCTTCATGGGGGATATTTTCGGTGCTCCTTTGGCGTTAGAAGCCTTAACAGCATTCTTCTTAGAGTCTACCTTTATGGGGGCTTGGATTTTCGGTTGGGATAAATTATCTGCGAAAGCCCATGCATTTGTAGCGGTGCTAGTAGCGATTGGTAGTAACTTATCCGCATTTTGGATTTTAGTAGCGAACTCATTCATGCAACATCCAGTAGGCTATGCACTTCGTAATGGCCGTGCAGAAATGGATTCCTTTGCGGCTATCCTACAAAATGGGTATTTACCAGGTCAATATTTGCACATCTTTACAGATGGTATCCTAACAGCGGGCGTGATTATCGCTTCTGTCAGTGCATGGCATTTATTGAAAAATAATCATGTAGAATTTTATTCTAAATCTATAAAATTTGGTTTAGGTGCCGCTGTAATCGGTGGTTTATTAGTAGGTGGTGCCGGTCACTTCCAAGGTCAAACGGTGGCAAAATTACAACCTATGAAAGTAGCTGCTTTTGAAGCATTATGGGAAACCCATGATCCAGCTCCATTTGCTATTGCAGCAGGTATTGACCAAGAAGGCAAAAAGAATAGCTTTGAAATCGGTATTCCAGGCGCCTTATCTTTCGTAGTTCATGACTCTTTCAACGGGGAAGTGAAAGGTATTAATGACCTTCAAAAAGAAGCAGAACTAAAACATGGTGCGGGTGATTACGTGCCACATGTAACATCTATGTTCTGGTCCTTCCGTGTGATGATTTTAGCTGGCATTATTATGTTAGTAACATCCATTGTGGGATACTATTTACATGTGAAAGGTAAATTACTTAACAATAGAGTGGCTCTAAAAAGCATCTATCATTTATTAGCCCTTCCATTTATTGCTAACTCCACAGGTTGGTATGTAGCAGAAGCGGGTCGTCAACCATGGCTTGTATATGGTTTACAAAAAACGGCTGATGGTGCATCCAAAGTGGTAACAGCGCCAGAAATCTGGACAACAATCATCGGTTTCACAGCTGTATACGTAGTGATGGCAATTGCTGCCATTTATCTCGCAGTAAAACATATTCAAGCGGGACCAGCTGGTAACCCAGCTCATGATGTGGTTGAACAAGAGGAGGCTACATTATGGAAATAATTACAAATAACTTAGAATTAATTTGGTTCATCTTAGTAGGTGTACTATTTACAGGATTCTTCATTTTAGAAGGACTTGATTACGGTGTAGGTATGTGGCTTCCATTCTTGGGTAAAACAGACCGTGAACGCCGTCAATTAATCAATACTATCGGACCTGTATGGGACGGTAACCAAGTATGGATGTTAACGGCTGGTGGTGCTATGTTCGCATCCTTCCCGCAAGTATATGCTACACTATTTAGTGGTTTTTACTTGGCATTATTCTTGATGCTAGCCGCATTGATTGCTCGTGGTGTGTCCTTCGACTTCCGCAGTAAAGATAAAAGCCCAACATGGCGTGCTGCTTTCGACTGGTGTATTTTCTTTGGATCTGTTATCCCAGCACTTCTTTGGGGTGTTACAGTAGGTAATTTAATCCAAGGTACACCAATAGATAAACACATGAACTATGTAGGTGGTTTCTTAGATTTATTGAGCGTATATACAATCCTTTGTGGTATTGCATTTGTATGTGTATTCTTGTACCATGGTGCGTTATATGCTTCCTTAAAAACAACAGGGGAAATCTCTGAACGTGCTCGTGCAGCAGCCTTAGTAGAAGGTGTGATCACAGCAGTTGGTGCGTTGGTATTAGTAGGTGCTACCTATGTGTACACTGACTTATTCAATAGCACATTAGCTACGGTTGCCTTTGCATTAGCCATTGTAAGCTTCTTAGTGTCTTGGGGCTTTACACGTATGCGCCAAACTGGTAAAGGTTTTGTGTTCAGTGCATTGACAATTCTATTTGTTACATTGGCTTACTTTGCAGGATTATTCCCTCGCATTATGGTATCCAGCATTGATCCAGCGTACAGCTTAACAATCATGAATGCTGCATCTTCTACATACACATTAACATTGATGACAATCGTAGCATGCATCTTCGTACCTATCGTATTAGTGTACCAAGCATGGGCATATTACTATTTCCGTCATCGTGTATCACAAGATGACTTACACTATTAATCTATAGTGATTTTGAAAGGGGCGTGGTTTCACGTCCCTTTTGTTGTATAGAATAAAGATCAATATATAACGATTCTGAAAGGAGGTCTTATGTTTCATCCCTTTGCATGGCAATTAGTGAAATTGCACCCTCGTTCCTATGGAGGGTTATTATTGCTGACCTTACTTGGTACGGTAGCGACCTTAGGACAAGCCTATGCCTTTGCTCGCATCATTGATAGCTTAGTAGTACAAGGTGAAAGCCTACCCTATGGTACGATGGCTGTATTAGGAGCCATGATTAGTATGCGCATGGTATGTTCTCATGGAGAACAGTGGCTAAGAGACCATATTGCCAGTGCCGTTCATGAGGACCTACGGAATCGAGTGTTACATCATATGATTGCCCAAGGTATTCGTCAATCTGAAAGTGCTGGATCTGTTACCCATATTTTGACAGATGGATTAGACCATGTAGATGCCTATATGAGTCAATATATTCCACAAGCTCTTTATGCTGTATTGATTCCTCTTATGATATCCATAGCTATCATCGATTCTGTATCTTGGATTGGATGGATTTTATTAATGACTTATCCTTTGATTCCTTTCTTTATGATTCTTATCGGTAAACAAGCGGACAAATTAAACAAACAACAATGGGAACGAATGCAATTCTTAGGTGGCCATTTTCTTGATGTATTACAAGGTTTGACGACACTGAAAGTATTTGGTCGTGCCAAAGAACAGGTTCATGTCATAGGACGTTTATCTGGTGAGTTTCGCGATGCCACATTAAAGGTATTGCGTATCGCTTTCTTATCTGCCTTAGTATTGGAATTGATTGGTACCATTAGTACAGCTATGATTGCCGTTTACCTAGGGGTGTCCTTAGTCTATGGTGAGGTAGAGTTTTTGCCGGCGTTCTTTATTTTATTGTTGGCACCAGATTTCTATGCGCCTTTACGACAATTAGGTGCTGCTTTCCATACAGGATTGTCTGGTAAGGTGAGTTTGATAGCCGTGCAAGAGTATCTAACATCTAGTACAGAAGTAGTTCGTACAGGTCAAGAAACACTTAAGAGACCGATACAAACCTTAGAGTTCCGTGATGTGGCGTACGAATATGAGGAAGATCATGTGGGTTTAGAGACTTTCACAGGTGTATTGAAACGTGGATGTTCCTATATGCTAGTCGGTGAAAGCGGAGCGGGCAAAACGACGATATCCAATGTGCTTATGCAATTATTGACGCCTACTAAGGGGCAGGTCACAGTGGATGGCTATGATTTACAGACCTTAGACCGTCATTGGTACCACGAGCAAATTGCCTATCTCAGTCAAACACCGTATATTATGAGTGGTACTTTGCGAGAGAACTTGCAATTTGGATTAGAGGCAACTAATGAGCTATTGTGGAAAGTACTGCACCAAGTGCAATTAGCTGATTTTGTGAGTGCCTTACCATTGGGGTTAGATACGGTGATTGGAGAAGGTGGTTACGGATTATCTGGCGGACAACGCCAACGATTAGCCTTAGGACGGACCTTGTTGCGACCAGCGCAAATCCTTATTCTCGATGAAGTGACAGCCCATTTAGATGTGGAAACAGAAAATTTGATTATGCAGGTACTGCGTGAGTATGGTCAAGATAAAATCGTTCTCTATGTGGGCCATCGTGTACAAACTATGAAGTATGTGGATACTTTATTTGTGATGCAAGCAGGAAGGCTAGTTGAATCCGGTAGTTATACGGATTTAGTGGCACAAAATGGATATTTTGCGTCTTTAGTGAATACCTATAGTAATCCTGTGATGCGGAAAGTAATGGCGAAGAGCGACGATTCTATATGTGTGGACCAAGTTTTAGAAACAACGCATAATACTAATGCTGAATCCCAAGATAGGAAGACTCAATCCGATCTAGCCAATCTATACCAATTAGATGTATTACATGTTAAGGAAGATACTAGAATAAACGCTAAAACGATGGCACAAGAGGAAATCCCTGGGATATACGAAACGGAGTATGACAATGTGACTCCTACTAGGATGAAAGCAAGTACTTCAAAAGGTGAGATGCAACCAAGCGAAACAACAGGTTGCGTGAGACAACAGGATATACGCCGTGGGCTAGTATCGTTATGGAACTTGCTATCTCAACATAGAGTCTTGTTAGTGGGCAGTGTTATGCTTGCCATGGGCACGGTGCTCATGAATATTGGATTACTGACTACGTCTACATGGCTCATAACGAAAGCTTCGGAGCATCCTATATTAGTAGTTCTTAGCTTGGCTATTGTAGGAGTACGATTCTTTGGGATTGGCCGTGCCATCTGTCGCTATGGGGAACGCTATGTGTCCCATTCGATGGCTTTTCAAGGCTTGTATGAACTACGTATCGCCTTCTTTAAGCGGCTAGAACCATTGGTTCCACGCCTCTTTCAATCGATAAAAATGGGCGACCTACTAGGGCGAATTATGGCAGACATTGAGACATTGCAGTTCTTTTATTTGCGCACCTTAGTCCCTAGTCTTTCGTTCATCGGTGTGACGGTATTAGGATGTTTGATGGGATACCAATTGCATCCTATAGTTGCGATAGTGATTGCACTATACAGTATCATTGTAGGTGTGGTGTTGCCAATTATCATTACCTATGCCTTACGACAAGTTCCACCTATGAGGCTACACACAAGAGGACGGATGAAAGAGGAATTAATTGAATCGATTCACGGTGTAGTGGATATCATTATGAGCCATCAAGAAACAAGATTTGTAGAGTCTATGAAAGCATCTTTTAGTGCTTATGATGGTTGGCAAAGTATATGGAATCGTGGTGTTCGCTGGAACCAGACTATCCTACTAGGGCTAGCTCAATCAGCATTACTAGTGGGGGTGGTCGTTGGAGTGTGGGTCATCGATGAAACTGCCTATGGACCACTATGGGTGGCTGTGATCGCTATTGGATTGCAGGCCTACTTTGAAGTATTGCAACCTATGACAGAAGCCTCCTTGCATGGATATGAAAGTGCTTTGGCCATGAATCGATTAGAAGGTCTAGAAGGTCAAGAAAGCCAATATATACAATCAGTAGATCGTGTAAGTAATGATAGTAGTAGAGGCTTGGGCGAATACGTTGATAATGACAGTTCGCACGATGTATCCCCTATGATTCGTATACAATCGCTATCTTTTGCTTACGATGTTCTACCTATTTATGATGGGTTAGACTTGTCGATTCAAAAAGGTGAGAAAGTAGCGATTGTAGGCCCTAGTGGGTCTGGTAAAAGCACCTTATTTGCACTGTTGCAAGGATGGTATACATACAGTGGTACTATCTCTATTGATGGAGTCGATGCAAAGATGCTTTCAGGGGAACAATTGCAATCCTATATGGCATATGCTACCCAAGATATCTATGTATTCCATGCGACTATAGGAGATAATATTCGATTGGCTAAACCGAGTGCAACAGATGAAGAGATTTGGCAAGCTTTGGATGCGGTGCAATTGGCAGACTGGGTACGTAGTCTACCGAAAGGATTGCGTACCATGGTCGGTCAAGGAGGAATGGGACTCAGTGGTGGACAACGACAACGTCTTGGTATGGCGCGATTGTATCTACGTGATGCAGAGATTTTGCTCTTGGATGAGCCACTAGAAGGATTAGACCAAGTCACACGACACTTGGTACAAGATCAATTGAGTACCTTGTTTCAAGGAAAAACTGTTTTATACATCACACACCACATTGAACAGTTGCATGAAATGGATCGTATCTTGTTCTTAGAACAGGGCCACATCGTAGAAAGTGGAACCTATGAAAGTTTATTAGCTTTACAAGGTAGATTCTACGAATACCATCGATTGAGTATGGAGCGAATTTAGTATAGGTGGGGCTTTTCTTTCATTTGTAGGGGGACTATGATATAATTGTGTTAAATTATGAAAGTATATCACTTAGATTCGAATAACCTACTAGATAGGAGATATATATGGGACAATTAGTTACAAAGCTGTTGAAATTAGCCAATGCTGTAACTACACAAACACATATAGAAGCCCCACGTTTACCAGAGCAACTAGAAGATGGAAATACATTGTATGATCATCGTATGCTATCCATTGAGGAAGAAGCGGTGAACCACAAGATGCGATCTGTGGTGCGTAATCATTGTTTTTTTCATTCTATTATCTTTGAGTTTGAACCAAATAATAAGGTATTCATGAATGTCATCACGAAATTGGGGAATGTTATCAATGTAGAATTTGATATTGATGATATTTGGTTTGATGATTATACATCCACCATTCAGCTAAAATTAGATGTGGCTAACGTGGATATGGGGGGCTTATTCTTAAATATTATTACTCATATTTTAGGAAATTGGAGTTTGCATGTATTGGGGATGTTTTTTAATCCTTTCAGTATCGGTAATGATACGTCATCTTTGCGCTTAGAAAAGAAAGGTATTATTCGGTTTGATTTGTCACCGAATAGCCCAGTACGAGACTTCATTCCTTGGCCACAACGACCAAAGGAAAGTGTGGGACCCGTGCTATTAACAGCTATCAAATCGGGACAATCTGTATTGCAAGTGGAGTACTATGCATTCCATCAGAAGCTAGAAACCTATTCAGCTCCTGAAATGCCGGTCAAAACGAACTGGGTACGCTCCATAGATATGGCCGCCGCTTTGTTAATGCCCATAGGGGTATGGGTGAGTTTTATTATCTTGAACCATTACTTACCACATGAAGAATTACAGGATTTTTCTTTTTCTACGTATTTCTTTATTTCCTTAAGTATTTTGCTATTCAGTTTTATCGTCATGAATATTCCTCGGTACATTTATATGTATTTTGAAACGAGGAAAAAATGGCAATCTGTCTTTGTGAGCAATAACATTAAGATACAGATGCGACGATTACAACGACGCATTGCGATGCAAAAGCAGGCCCTAGAGAATGATAAAAACGTTGTGAAACGACAAGAGCATATTGTGGAAATGTTGATGCAAATACGGGATAAACGATTCTTGGCACATCGGTTGAAAGTAGCTGATGAAGATCGGGATCGGAAACAGAAAGTGAAGTTTATCATAGCTTATGTACTGTGTACGTTTCTCGAATGGATGCTCCTTATACACTAAGCACTGATGTATTTTGGGTGGGAGGGGGATATATGTCTGTAAAAAACATGCTGCCGCAAATTGTTTTTTACAGACATATATCCCCCTCTTTTTATACAGTCAGTGCAGAGGTAGGCGTTGCAAGGGAGTATGCAGTAGTAAATGGAATATAAAAAGGACTGTACTTAGTGTTGATGCACTTGGTACAGTCCTTTGTTTATTTTTTAACGTCTGGGACGTTGGTTGGGTTTGCTTTAAATGGCGTTTTCACTGGTGTTGCTTTACTTGGTTCTGGAGCCTCGATGTTGGGGTGTTCCCATTCGAGTTGCATGATGCGGAACTGGTGCTGGTTGGCAAAACGTTTGAGCTGCCAGCTGTCACGTTCTAGTTCTTTTAGTCGCTCTCCGTGAGAGTTACTGATGTTTTCTAGGTTGGTCAAGCGATAGTGAAAGGTATCGCTATGTTCCATGGTGTGATCCGTATCGATGCGTTCTTTCAGAGCGTCAATTTCTAGTTGCTGTGATATCATCCAATAGGTACTGCTTAGTGCGTAGAGGATAATCCAGAACAGGGGCTTCCGTAGGAGAGTGCCTACTTTTAGAAGTAGATTACTCAGCTGCTTCTTCATGGGTGTCGCCAGGGATTAATGGCAAACGCGCCATCACAAAGTCTAACCATAAGCGGGATGCATGAGATAGGTAATGTCCTTTTTTCCAAATCACGTGTAAGGTATGCATAATTTCAGGGTTTACTAAAGGACGTACTACAACGCTGGATCCTACTTTCGTATTTTCGTCTTCCGTAGGGCATAGACGGCTAGGTAATAAAGCAATCGCTAAGTGAGCAGCGACGGTTTGTAACATCAAATCACGTTGACTAGTTTCAAACACAATATGTGGTTGGAATCCTACCGACTTACAAGATTTTACAATTTCATCGTGTAAGTTAAAATCATCTTTGTGCAATACGAAAGATTGATCCGCTAATTGGTCAAGAGAAATGGCATCTTCTTGGGCTAATAGATTATCTTTCGGTAAGATAACACTAAGAGGGTCACTTGTTAAATAGAAAGAATCAAATTCTTTCGCATTAGGTTTAGTACAGATGATGCCTACGTCGATGAGACCTTCTTGGACAGAGATTTCTATTTTTTTAGAACCATGTTCATAAAGTTCTAATTCGATTTGAGGGTAGGTTTGTTTAAACTCACCTAATAATTGCGCAAAGATAGGAGCATCTGTTACTGGTGGTAACCCAATTAATACAGAGCCTTGCTCTAGGCGGAATTCATTTTCGAAATCGATTTTTAAATGCTCAAACATGAACACAACCCGTTTAGCATGGGTTAAAAAGATGGTGCCACCGTCAGTCATTTCAACGGATTTTGCATTACGAATGAATAATACCACACCTAGCTCATCTTCAAGAGCTTTTATAGTACGGCTGATAGCAGATTGTGAAATGTGAAGATTTCTTGCGGCCTTGCTGAAACTTTTTTGATCCGCCACTTCTACGAAGTATTTTAAGTGATGAAAGTCCATAATGCACCTCTTAAATATGGTAATAACAAAAGTCCTCTTTTTTAGTATGCTATTTGAGCAACAATGCATGTATAAATGTAAATTGATAATCGCATAATTAGCAATGCATATAGTCTATATGGTATTGCGAAGTTCTCGTTCTCAATGTATAATGAAACCATAAGGCTATATCAATTTGTTCACGAAGTAGATTAGCTACTTCACAAATTTGCAAAGAGGTACTATATAACTTATATATTATTACATTTTTGCAACATATGCAATCTTTTTAGAAATAAACGATTCATATTTCAAAAACATTTTGATACTCAGAGGGGAAGATTCGGCCAGCGAGTGCTTGGCTAAGAGTCTATATACATCCCCCTATTTTGTATGTAACTACAAGTGTTAATTTTTATTTGCTGTAAGGAGGCTATTTTAACATGCGTAAAATGAAAACTATGGACGGCAACCAAGCTGCAGCTCACGTAGCGTATGGTTTTTCTGAAGTGGCAGCGATTTATCCTATCACTCCATCTTCTCCAATGCCAGAACATGTGGATGAATGGGCAGGACAAGGTCGTAAAAACTTGTTCGGTCATACTGTACAGGTTGTTGAAATGCAATCCGAAGCCGGCGCTGCAGCAGCAGTTCACGGTTCTTTACAAGCGGGCGCATTGACAACTACGTTCACATCTTCTCAAGGTCTATTATTAATGTTACCTAACTTGTACAAAGTGTCTGGTGAGTTACTTCCAGGTGTATTCCACGTAGCAGCTCGTGCTATCGCAGCGCAAGCATTGTCTATCTTTGGTGACCATCAAGACGTTATGGCAGCTCGTGCTGCTGGTTGTGCTATGTTAGCAGAATCCTCTGTACAAGAAGTTATGGATCTTGCTCCAGTTGCGCATTTAACAGCGTTAAAAACTCGCGTTCCTTTCATCAACTTCTTTGACGGTTTCCGTACTTCTCACGAAATCCAAAAAATAGAAGTATTAGAATATGATGAATTAAAACCTTTAGTGGACCAAGACGCTTTAGAAGCATTCCGTCAACGTGCGTTGAACCCAGATGCTCCTGTAACTCGTGGTACTGCTGAAAACCCTGATATCTACTTCCAACATCGTGAAGCTTCTAACCCATTCTATTTACAAGTTCCAAATGTAGTAGAACATTACATGCATGAAATCAATAAAATCACTGGTCGCGATTACCAATTGTTCAATTACTATGGTGCAGCTGATGCAACTGACGTAATCGTAACAATGGGTTCTTCTGCACAAGTAGCTACTGAAACTGTAGATTACTTACGTGCACAAGGCCGTAAAGTTGGTTTCGTACAAGTACACTTATTCCGTCCATTCGCGACAGATCGTTTTGTAGCGGCTCTTCCAAAAACTGTAGAACGCGTAGCAGTATTAGACCGTACAAAAGAGCCAGGTGCATTAGCTGAACCTTTATTCTTAGACGTTCAAGCAGCACTTGTTCAACACAATATCAATGCTAAAGTATTCGGCGGTCGTTATGGTCTTTCTTCTAAAGACGTAATTCCAGCTGACCTTGTAGCAGTATTCGATAACATGTTAGCAGAAGCTGGCAAACGTTTCTTCACATTGGGTATCAATGACGATGTAACTAACTTGTCCTTGAACCGTGCTGAAGGCGTATCCGTAAAAACTGAAGGTTTAACTGGATGTAAATTCTGGGGCTTCGGTTCTGACGGAACTGTAGGTGCTAACAAATCTGCTATCAAAATCATCGGTGACCATACAGATATGTATGCACAAGCATACTTCGACTATGACTCCAAAAAATCTGGTGGTGTGACAATGTCTCACTTGCGTTTTGGTAAAAAACCAATCAACAAACCATACTTGGTAACTGAACCAGAATTTATCGCTTGTCATCGTCAATCTTATGTTCATGAATATGACCTTCTTCGTGGTATTAAACACGGCGGTACATTCTTATTGAACTGTACTTGGTCTCCAGAAGAATTAGCAGAAAAATTACCTGCAAAACTTCGCCGTACAATTGCTGAAAAAGAATTGAACTTCTACATCATCAATGCAGCGAAAATTGCAGCTGAAATTGGTTTGGGTGGCCGTATCAACATGGTTACACAAGCTGCGTTCTTCAAATTGACTGAAGATACAATCATTCCTATCGACAAAGCAGTGGAATACTTAAAAGACTCCATTGAAAAAACATATGGTAAAAAAGGTGCAGACGTTGTTGCAATGAATAACGAAGCTGTTGACCAAGGTGTAGGAGCTCTTGTAAAAGTAGACGTTCCAGCAGAATGGAAAGATGCAAAAGACTCCGAAGATACTTTCGAAAAATCTTCTTGCACAACTTGCCCAAGTTATGTGGCTAACATTGCAAAACCTGTTAATGCACAAGCTGGTTATGATTTACCAGTATCTGCTTTCACAGGCTACGAAGATGGTACATTACCTTCTGGTACAGCTGCATTCGAAAAACGTGGTGCTGCTTTATTCGTTCCTCACTGGATTAAAGAAAACTGTATCCAATGTAACCAATGTTCCTTCGTTTGTCCACATGCGACTATCCGTCCTGTATTAGCGACAGCAGAAGAAGCAGCAGCAGGTCCAGAAAACTTTGAAACAATCCCAGAAATGATGACTAAAGGTGAATTGCAATTCCGTATTGCAGTATCTCCATTAGACTGCTTAGGTTGCGGTAACTGTGTAAACATTTGTCCAGCTCCTAAAGGAAAAGCAATCGAAATGCGCCCTATCGATGGCGAATTAGAATTTGCTCCAGCTTGGGACTATGGTGTAGCATTGCCAACTAAATCTCACCCAATGAAACAAGAAACTGTTAAAGGTTCCCAATTCAAAACTCCATTGCTTGAGTTCTCCGGCGCTTGCGCAGGTTGTGGTGAAACTCCATACGCTAAATTGATTACTCAATTGTTTGGTGACCGTATGATGATTGCCAATGCAACAGGTTGTTCCTCTATCTGGGGTGCATCTATGCCAGCATCTCCATACACTAAAAACCAACAAGGCCAAGGTCCTGCATGGGCTAACTCCTTATTCGAGGATAACGCTGAGTTTGGTTACGGTATGTTCATCGGTACTGAAAAAATCCGTACTCAATTAGCTGAAACTGTAGCTTCCATCGCTGAAACTGCTGATGAAGCAACTAAACAAGTTCTTGACTTATGGTTAGAAAAACGTCTTCAAGGCGAAGGTACTCGTGACCGCGCTAAAGCAGTGATCGATGCTCTTTCCAAAGTAGAACAAACAGAGGCTGTAAAAGAAGTATTGGCTAAAAAACAATACCTTGTAAAACGTTCCCAATGGATCTTCGGTGGTGACGGTTGGGCATACGATATCGGTTTCGGTGGCCTTGACCATGTATTGGCTTCCGGCGAAGACGTTAACGTATTCGTATTCGATACAGAAGTATACTCCAACACTGGCGGTCAAGCATCTAAATCTACTCGCGTAGGTGCGGTTGCTCAATTCGCTGCACAAGGTAAACGTACAAACAAAAAAGACCTTGGCATGATCGCTATGACATATGGCAACATCTATGTGGCTCAAGTTGGTATGGGTGCTGACATGAACCAATTGATGAAAGCATTAGCAGAAGCTGAAGCATATCCAGGTCCATCCCTAATCATCGCTTACGCTCCATGTATCAACCATGGTATCAAAGGTGGTATGGGTAATGCACAAGCTGAAACTAAACAAGCTGTTGCATCCGGTTACTGGGATCTATACCGTTACAACCCAGCATTAAAAGCACAAGGCAAAAACCCATTCAGCCTTGACTCCAAAGAACCTGATTACGAATTATTCGATTCCTTCTTAGGAAAAGAAGTTCGTTACACATCTTTGGGTAAAGCAGTTCCTGCAATGAGCAAAGAATTGTTAGAAATCAACAAACAATTAGCTAAAGAACGCCGTCAATCCTATGTACGTTTACAAAAAGGATTTGAAGACGAATTACAACAAGGCTAATCAATAGCGAATGTAATATGAAAAGGCTCTCCTTCGGGAGAGCCTTTTTATCGGAGTTGTATGAAGGTATTTTTTACTGTATAACCTATTAGTAATTTATGCAAAGTATATTGCTACAAAGTTATAGATAATATATAAAGTTAAAGGGATAATCCTTGACAAATAGACCTTAATAACGTATACTAATTGAGTATTAACAAGTAGAAGCCATCCGCTTCTCACCTGATGTCATGAAATGTTGGGTACAGATAGTTATAAACTATGCTCGGATGGCCTTGTGCCATCCGATTTTTTTATCCCTTTGGAGGTGACTAGTATTAGCAAAGATACACCGCGTATTAATGAAGAAATCCGTGCTCGCGAAGTTCGTGTCGTAAGTGCAGATAATGATCAGTTAGGTATTATGTCTGTTCGTGATGCCTTAGCTATGGCTGAAGAACAACATTTAGATCTAGTAGAAGTAGCGCCTAATGGTAAACCACCAGTTTGTCGTATTATGAACTATGGTAAATACCGTTATGAGCAACAAAAACGCGAAAAAGAAGCAAAGAAGAAGCAAAAAACTTTCACATTGAAAGAAGTGAAGCTTCGTCCTCACATCGAAGATCATGATTTTTATGTAAAACTTAAAAATGCAGCTAAATTCTTAGGTGATGGTAATAAAGTTAAGGTAACGATCATGTTCCGCGGTCGTGAATTGAGCCACCCAGAATTGGGGCTTAATGTGCTGACTCGTTTTGCTGGTGAATTAACTGACCAAGCGGTTGTTGAAAAAGAAGCGAAACTAGAAGGCCGAAACATGACAATGATTTTAGCTAAAAAAGGTAATTAGGAGGAAGAATAATGCCAAAGATTAAAACTCGTCGCGCAGCGGCTAAACGTTTCCAAGTAACAGGTAGTGGTGAATTCAAACGTGCAAAAGCTTTCAAAAGCCATATTTTAGAGAAAAAATCTCCAGCACGTAAACGTAATCTTCGTAAAGCTACATTGGTTAGTAAATCCGACTACAAACGCGTAGTAAAATGCTTACCATACGCATAAGATGCAAATATTTTAGTAACATATAACGATATTGGAGGAATACAATAATGGCAAGAGTAAAAACAGGCGTAACAGCGCATGCACGTCATAAAAAAATCTTAAAATTAGCTAAAGGTTACCGCGGTACACGTTCTCGCTTATTCAAAAAAGCAAACGAATCCGTAATGAAAGCATTATATTATGCTCGTCGTGACCGTCGTGCTAAAAAACGTGAGTTCCGTAAATTATGGATCGCTCGTATCAATGCAGCAAGCCGTATCAACGGTTTATCCTACAGCCGTTTCATCGCTGGTTTAACTAAAGCTGGTGTAGAAATCAACCGTAAAATGTTGGCTGACTTGGCAGTACATGATGCAGCTGCATTCGCGAAATTAGTAGAAATCGCTAAAAACGCGTAAGACAAATAGATAATTGACCTATGTAATAGGTTGCGTATAGAAGAACAGCTCTTTGGGGCTGTTCTTTTTTGCAATTGAACTGACAAGACATACTGAAAGTGTCGTATTTATGGCGCTTGTAGATAGTGGTGCATGAATGCGCTAGCAATATAGTAAACTATATACAAATACCCTTGAACAGTATCATTCAAGGGTATTTTGCTCTATTCATATGGAATAATCTAACATCTATTCCACTAATGCCGATATTCAATTATCTAAAGAATCGTCCCACCACAGGTAATCGAGCTCCATCGTTTTTATTTAAACCTTTCAGTACAATCATGATAGCTATATAGATAAGTGCACCTATGATAGCGGTGATCATAATGTTAAAGAAGGTAGGGATACTTCCTTGTAAGAGTGGATAGAAATAATACATAGCTACGCCCATGATGGAGGCGGAGATGATGTTTTTACCCAATAAGATAAGGTCAATAAAGTAGCCTGTATGGCGATGAATCCAGATAAGATTCAATAGGGCAGCAAAACCAATGTCGGCGACAGTGGCGTAGGCAGCGCCGCCAATACCTAAGGCAGGGATAGCCGTTAATTCCCAGTTTAAGATGACTTTCACAATGGCTGCGATGCCCATGTTGATAACGGGAATGCGTGGTTTCCCCAAACCTTGCAAGATACCTGTCGTGACTTGGTGAAGACCTAAAAAGAAAATGGCCCACGCTAAGATTTGCGTTGCTTCTGCGGCACGTGGTGCGTTATAAATAGTGGATACCACTGGTTCTGCCAAAACGTATAGCATCACCGTGAAAGGAATCGTTGCCACAAAGGTTAACCGCATAGAACCTGCCGTGCGATAGTAGACTTGTTTTATATCGTTAATGGATACAGCGTTGGAAACAGCTGGCACAATGCTTGTGGCAATGGCTGCCGTAATGATGGTTGCCAAGTTGATGAGCGGTACCGCCATACCAGATAAATATCCGTATAGCTCCGTAGCCTCGTGGAGCGGATACCCGATATCGATCAATCGCCGTGGAATGATGGCCACATCGAGCATGGCTACGATAGGTAACATCATACTAGCCAAGGCGATAGGAATGGATAAATTGATTAAACGACGAATGATAGACTTGGAACTTTCAGGTAGTTCTGTAGTTATCATCGGTTCGTCTAATTGTTTTGGTAGGCGATAGTAATAGTACATGAGTACCACTAAGGCACCGACTGCGCCGATACCTGCCCCCAAGCTAGCACCACCAGCAGCCACATCTAATCCATAAGGAAGCAAGATATATGCCGCACCCAACATCACTACAACACGTAGTAACTGTTCTACAATTTGGCTGATGGCGGTAGGTGTCATCATTTGCCAACCTTGTAAGTAGCCTCGATAGCAAGAAATGAGGGTGACAAAGAATACCGCAGGTGATAGAGCGATTAATGAATAGTATGCTCTAGGGTCTGTAATGAAATTAATGTCAATAAGCCATTGGGCAGAGCCATAGACAGCAATACTGAACAATAGACCGAGAACAAATAGCATTTTGAAAGAAATAGAAAATACTTTCTTGGCTCCCAGTAAATCGTGTTTTGCTAATGTTTCTGCGGTCATAATAGAAATGGCAATAGGAATTCCTGCGCTGGATAACTGTAGCGCCAATAAGTACGCTGGAAATGCCATTTGGTAGATACCGATACCCTCACCGCTGAGAACACGGGATAAGAAAATCCAGTTCAAGCTACCAATAGCTTTCACCACAAACCCCGCAATCGTCAAGATGAGTGTACCCTGTAAAAATCGATTAACCATGATATCTCCTATACTGAAAGATTCGATTGAATCTATGAAAGACTTACTTTTAATTGTACCATAGAATAGGCATGTTCTCAATCATATTGACAACCTTTGAGAATATAGATTTTTCTTGAATCGCTCTAGTAGATACGGTATAATAACAATATATAGTCATTAATAATGTATTTAATTATATATTACAAGGAGGCCCATTATGCCATTAGTATCTACGAAAGAGATGTTTGAAAAAGCCTATGCTGGCGGCTATGCCATTGGTGCGTTCAATGTAAACGACATGGAAATTATCCAAGGTATTGTGGATGCGGCAAAGGTAGAGCAAGCTCCATTGATCTTGCAAGTATCTGCAGGGGCTCGTAAATATGCTAAGCCTGTGTATTTAACAAAATTGGTGGAAGCTGCTTTAATCGATACAGATCTTCCTATCGCTTTGCATTTGGACCATGGTGATGATTTTGAAATTTGTAAAGATTGCATCGACAGCGGCTTTACTTCCGTTATGATTGATGGTTCTAAACATCCTTTTGAAAAAAATGTAGAGTTAACTGCTCGTGTAGTGGAATATGCTCACAAACATGGCGTTGTAGTAGAAGGTGAATTAGGCCGTTTAGCAGGTGTGGAAGATGATGTAAACGTTAGCGAAAAAGATGCGTTGTTTACCGATCCAGGGGAAGCCGCTGAATTCGTTCGTTTAACAGGGGTTGACTCCTTGGCGATTGCTATTGGTACAAGCCATGGAGCTTATAAATTCAAAGGTACTCCATACTTAGACTTTGACCGTTTAGAACGAGTAGGCGAATTGCTACCGAACTTCCCAATCGTATTGCATGGTGCATCCTCTGTACCACAAGCATTCGTAGAAAAATGTAACTCCTTCGGTGGAGCAATCCCAGGTGCACAAGGGGTACCTGAAGATATGCTTCGTAAAGCAGCCACAATGGCAGTGTGCAAAATTAACATCGATACAGACTTGCGCTTAGCGATGACGGCAAGCATTCGTGAAGTATTAGCCAATAATCCTGCTGAGTTTGATCCTCGTAAATACTTGGGACCTGGCCGTGAGGCAATCCAAGCTATGGTGCAACATAAAATTAAAAATGTATTAGGTTGCAACAACAAAATTTAATTTGATTTGAGAAAAGCTGGCGTGCCCTTAAGGTGTGTCAGTTTTTTTGCATGAGAGAGGAGATACTTATTTTAGACTTATAAGATAAAAAGAAGTTCATAATATGAGAAAAGGAGAATTAATGGAGGCACAACTATTAATGTAGGCAACCCATTTAATTTATGGTATAGTAAAGATGAAAATACATATCTATATACATTTGTGGAGGGATTATGTTTTGTAAGAAGTGTGGCAATAAGATTGTGGAGGGTGCTAAATTTTGTAGATATTGTGGATGTGAAGTGGGGCAAAAGGGGAGATCTGATAATGAGAAGACCGAGCAAAAAAGTGTTCCCCAATTCCAACAGAATAATGTAGAGAAGGAATTTACAGTAGAGCAAGCACTGCCGAATGCAGCAGAAGTAAATCAAATTACTGCGCATCAAAGTTTACCTCTGCAAATACAGCAAGTTAGTATATCAAAGGCTAATTTTAGTGTACTATCAGATTTTAAAAGAGAGTTTTTAGAGCGTTATTTTAACTTTAAAGGACGAACTTCACGACGGGCATTTCTTGGATATTGTCTGATTCAAATGCTGATAAGTACAGCCATCATTGCGATTGTCTACTTAGTGATAGTAAAAATGAATTCTATAGAAGCTATTTTATACGGTTCAGGTATACTATTTTCTAGTGCATTGCTCACGAATTTTATATTTTTAATTCCTAATGTGGCAACGACTGTAAGACGCCTTCATGATATTGGTAAAAGTGGATGGTGGTATCTATTAATAGGGATTCCATTTATAAATTTATATGTTGTCTATTTATTACTTTTATCAGGGAATAAGGGAGAGAATATATATGGACCAACAGAACAGTTTGATTGTTCACTAGAGGCAGAGATATCCGAATCACAATCTAGGTATAAGAAAGAAGCAGCGATTATAGGAGTTCTATGTATTCTTTTCTTAGGAATTATTATAAAGTCTGCATCGGATATGACAGATAGTATAAATGGTGATACTACAAAATCAACAGCGACAGCTACAACATCTAAACAGGTTGGAAGAGAGGGAGGTACGTCTAAAACACAAGAACAACCTGTAGATCCTAATGTACAAATTGCCAATGAAGCGAAGAATGCCTTATTAGCATACCACCAAGCTATCTCGAATAGAGACATTAGCAAAGCCTATTATTTAATGACACCTGAGAGACAACATGAATTAGGGGGATTAGATAATATGCGAAGAGGATATAGTACGACGATTTCGAGTACTGTGGTGGATGCTAAACCTAGTCATGTAGAACCGAATAAAGTGGTATTTCAATATAAATTGAATGCGAAGGATTCTATAAATGGTCGAATCAAGATACAAACATTTACAGGTGATGTGACGATGGTTAAAAATAATGGTCAATGGTATGTATCTGATATGACCGGAAATTTAGTAGGAACTTCGTACCAGTAGAAAGGAAAATTGATGAGTGTATGTAAAAAATTGTGGTGTAGTATCTGTGTGGCAACTGCATTGCTTGCTGTGATGGGGTGCTCATTTAATGGGGGTAATTCTTCTGAGCAAATAGATACAAAAGCAGTTGCCGCTGATCATGATTTAACAGTTGATGAGCGAGCAGATAAAATTGTGGCTGCTATGTCGGATGCAGAAAAAGTAGGCCAATTAGTTGTGATTGGTGTTCATGGTACATCTATCAATGAAGATATGAAGTATATGTTGGGAGAATACCACTTTGGTGGTGTTGTTTTATTCGACCGCAATATGCAATCAAAGGAGCAAGTAAAACAACTATTAGGAGACTTGCAAAGTTATGCGAAAAAGAATGAAAAAATTGGACTGTTTTTAGCGGTGGACCAAGAGGGTGGTGCTGTAGCTCGCATGCAAGATGGCCTTGTGAAAGTACCGGCTGCACAAGATCTTGGCATACAGGATATATCAGTAGCTGAAAACTATGCAAAACAGGCAAGCCAGGAATTGGCAGAACTAGGTTTCAATCTCAACTTTGCACCAGTAGTTGACTTAGGACTTACGTATGGACGTTCTTTTAGTCAACATAATCCTGACCGTGTAGTGCAATATGCGGGAGCTGTGGCAAAGGCTTATGAGAGTAATGGATTACAATTTTCATTCAAACATTTTCCTGGCATAGGTAAAGCTGATGTAGACCTTCATGAGAAAGAAAATACAATTAATGTGACGAAAGATGTATTAGTATCAGAAGATTTGAAGCCTTACAAAGAATTGATTCCACAGTTTTCTCAAACGAGTTATATGGTGATGGTATCACATGCGAAATACCCAGCCTTTGATGCTAAAAATCCGGCTAGTTTAAGTCCTGAAATTATGAATGGGTTGTTGCGTAAAGAATTAGGTTTTCAAGGGGTTATCGTGACAGATGATATGGAAATGGGAGCTGTAGCAAATCATTACACATTCGAGGAAATGGCAGTGAAAACAATCCAATCTGGAGCAGATATAGTGCTTATTTGCCATGAATATACACATATGGTAGATGCCTATAATGCGTTGTTGAAAGCTGTACGAAGTGGTATTATCACACAAGAACGATTAGATGCATCGGTGAAACGAATTGTAAAAATGAAGTTGGAAAATAAATTATTGATGCAATAGTATAATAGTTGAGAAAGAGGTAGTATATGAGTAATGATCGTGTTATTTCTTATGCTGATTTAAGCGCTATAGAAAATAGTTTAAGAAGTTTAGATATTAGATTAGATGAAAATAATGCTAATATATCAATCATAAAAAAAGATGTACAAAAGCTCAATCAAGATCTTATCAAATTGCATAATGATATTGCTGAGTTTATTTCATATCAAGCAAATCAGAATCGCTTAGGTAGAGCAGAAACTAGAATTGTTCAAATTCGACAAGAAATAGAAAAAAAGTTTGGGCACTATGATTTTGTAAGACGAACGATTAGAGGCGTTTTACAAGCCAATGATATGGGGGTTATTAGAGAAGAAACCATTAAAACTGCAACTGAAGAAGTGATGTTGTCAACCCCTAATTATTGGCTAGCTCCTGCGTTAGTAGCATTATCTTCTTGGATTTGCAATAATCAGGAACTAGCTAATAAAGCTATGTTTGAAGCAATACGATTAGATAATGAAAAAACGTCGTTATTATTTACATTAATATGTAGACGAAGTGGAAGAAAAAGCGCTTCATTAAAATGGGCTTATCGCTATTTGGCAGCCCAAGATGAAGAAGCGATTGATAGAAAAACAATGATTATTTTAGATTGTTTTTCTAATGGCTTACTTGGTGCGGATAGTGAATCTAGAATTTCGTCGATTCTTAATAGTTGGATTGCTAGATTATCGGAGAAACCAGGCTTCGTTGATAAGCAAAGACAACAATGGGTTAAGGCTTTATCAGGGCATTTACAGCAAGTTGATGATAATACCTATGCGTATTTAGCGACATATAGTCCAACATGGGATATATTAAAAAATCTATTATCTTATGCAGCTCTTAATAATACATTTTTTTATTATTTTAAGGATATATTAGAACAGCCGGTAGATTCAGAGGGGCTAGTAGCTGAATTAGATATAGTCTTACAAAGTTTAGTGGAAAATTTTGATGAAGAAGAAAAGCCGCTTCGTAAGGAAGAACGATTAGAAGTACTTGTTAAAGAACAAAACGGTGATGAAGCAGCTGCAAAAACGCTCTTCAAACAAGAAGAGTCTACATTAGAGGAAAAAATAGATTTCACAAAACTTTTGACCAATGCTGTATTATATCCGGACTTAGTAAATGCAAGTATATCTACACAAAAAATTGCGTTAGCCTTATCTAAAGGATGGATTATTGATGCCTATAGAGATATGGTTGTAAACTATAGAATGAATGTACCATTACAGATTGAACTAAAAATCAAAGATTATACAGCACAGACTAGTGATGGAGCTAATGAGTCAGAAGTGATAAAGGATTTTTTAGACTATGCAAATAGAGAGGAAGCTCGAGATTTAGCTGCATTAGCAGATCCAGAAGGGGAAGAAAATAAAATCAAGGTATTCTGGATATTAGCGGGACTTGGGGTATTAATTTGTTTTGCTAACCCATTCATTGGTATTCCGGTAGTATTGATTTTTGGTATTTGGGCTTTTAGTAAGCAAAAAGCGAGAGCAGAACGTGCTGAGAGAAGAGTAGAATTGGCTCGAGAATATGAAGAATTCAGAAATAAAGGTACGGAGGTTATTCGTAACTTTATGGCTGAAGTAGTAGATTATCGTGATGAATTTTTAACTCGAGATCAAGAAAGTGAAACGGTCATTGATTTGGTACAGGCCGTTACAACCTCTCAGTATATAAAGCATCAACCAGATGAGATTACTCGAAATATTAAAGTGTAGGAGAAAAAGTGATGGATGCAAAAGATAAAGTAGCTTTTATAAACTCTGTAGGGAATACAGCTGTGGAAGAAAATACAAATAATACACAAAGTATAGAAACTGTATTTTGTATTGAGTGTGGAACTTCTAACTCTATAGATGCTAAGTTTTGTGAAAACTGTGGTACTGCAATAGATCAAGTAGTTAATGATGAAGTATATGTAGTTGATAGCGAAGATGATACTTTAGTAGAATCAGAGGGCCATCAAAGTAAAGTTTACGATTCATATCAAGATATACAAGTAACGCCTAAGAAAAAACGTTATATTTCGGAAATAAGCGCTGTAAAAATTGATAAAATTATACAAAATATGGAAGATGGTCAATTAGTAGCTATTAAGCTAGCAGAACAGTTAGATAAGAGTAAAGCAATCGCAACAGGATTACCAGAATGGAGTTTAGAGCCACCTGAAGAGCTTGTTAGGAGAATAAAGTAATATGATACCAACAATATATGCTGAATGGGTGACAATCTTGAAGGAATTAGCTGAAGGTACTAATGATCAAGTTGTATTAGAAAACATTCAGCAAGGTATATTTTTGGCTGATGGGCAAGCGTTATTAAGACTAGTCAAACGATTTGCAGCTGCTATAGATACACGTATTAATCGTCAGAAAGCACGATGGTCTAATATGTCGTATATAAAAAGTGAGCTTGATTTAGAAAGAGAGCTATATGCAATCCGAAGAGAGTTTATCTTTTTATTAAAAGTAGTTAATATTCCAGCATTGACAGAAACATATAAAGATGAATTGACGAAAAAAATAAAAGAATATGCAGATGAGACTCAACAGTCATTAGCAAATAGTCATATAACAGGGGTAGGAAGAGTTGAATATATAATTAGAAATAATCCGGTGAATCGATTTGACAATGTGATGGAGGTTAACAACGATGAGTGATAGTACTACGGCGAAAACATTAATAAAACGATACATCATAGCCAGAATTCCTTTGATTACAATAGACTCTATTGAGCGTAGTAGAGTTTTAGATACGATCAAAGAGATTCGAGATGAATTAATGATACCAATTTGGGTACATACTTTATCTAAGGGGATTGTAGATGTTGAAACCAATAAGGTCATTCGAGAAGATAAATCTATCTATGGAGCTATTGAATTTATGTCAGAGCAGATGTTGAAACGACAAAATTTAACCATGGTGTTTACTGAAGTCCCTGATATTTCAACAGATACAGCAGATGCTAAACAATTTAAGGATTTAATTACATTAGCTAATGAACAGGGCGGGAGTATTGTCATTCTTAGTGATAAACCTGTTTGGAATCAGTTACAACGCTTGGGTTTAATCGTACAAGTAGATATGCCCAATGAAGATGAAATGTACAGCATTCTCAGTGCATATATTGATGACTACAGAACGATTATTCCAGTAGAATGGGATGAAAGTGATATTCGTGAGGCGGCTTCTATTTTGGCTGGTGTTACACAAATCGAAGCAGAAAATGTAATTGCAGCCTTAGTTGCTAATAAGAGTATTACCAAAAAAGATATGGACGAAGTTCGAAATGCTAAAGATCGGTTATTTGCGGATATCTCTGGCTTGGAAAAAATTGATGTGGATGCATCCATTGAAAATGTTGGAGGATTAGCGGGGCTCCAAACTTGGTTAGAGGAGAAAAAACAACTGTTATCAGCTGAAAAACGTGAAGAGTTACGTAAAAAAGGTCTAAAGCCACCAAGAGGAATATTGTTGGTCGGAGTACCTGGATGTGGTAAATCTTTGTCTGCAAAATCAATTTCGGCTAAATGGAAGTTGCCTTTATATCGTCTTGACTTCGCAACAGTACAAGGAAGTTATGTAGGTCAGACAGAACAACAATTAAAAGATGCATTAACAACAGCAGAGAATGTATCGCCATGTATTTTGTGGATTGATGAAATTGAAAAAGGTCTGTCCGGTGCTGGAAGCTCAAATGATGGTGGTGTATCAACTCGTATGGTAGGGCAATTTTTGTTTTGGCTACAAGAGTGCAAGAAAAATGTGTTTGTAGTAGCCACGGCGAATGACGTTTCCATGCTTCCATCGGAACTTTTACGTAGGGGACGATTTGATGAATTATTTTTTGTTGATCTGCCTACGAGTAATGAACGTAAAGATATTTTGTCAATGTATTTTTCTAAATACCTTAACCAAATACTGGAACCTTCATTATTAGAACATATAGTGGAGATTAGTGATGGGTTTACAGGTGCTGACTTAGAGTCTACAGTACGAGATATTGCGTATCGAGCTATTGCGAAAGAAGGTTTTATTATAGACTCGGAGAGTATTACAACAGCTTTTAATAATGTGGTACCATTAAGCCAAACGAGTCCTGAAAAAATAGAAAGCATACGGGATTGGGGAAAAGAAAGAGCTGTTCCAGCATCTGGCCTGCCTATCGGCGCAGAAAAGCTATCATCTAATGATGGTAAAAGTAGAATACGAAAAGTTTTAATATAGGGGGAGTATATGCCGAAACCTATGATTCAGTTTGGAAACAAAGAAACTTCAGCAACAGTATCTAATTCGATGTTAAGTGCAAGACAAGCACAGACTAAAGAAAAGCATGATACATTAAGTAAGGAAGAGCTAGAAATGTTAATCCGCAAGCCTCGCTCTAAAGAATATGTAGATTTCTTGAAAAAATTAGATATAGGCTGTGAAGCGGATATGTCTAGTTATATAGAAGAATGGAAAGAACGAGTTGATAAAGAGTTTCCAATGATTGATATGGTTAGTAACTTTCTATTGGGAATCATTTCTCGCTGCTATCTAGGAGACTCTTATGAAGTGCATATGCTTGATAAAACACTATCTATCGTTGGGCATTTTAAAAAGGGTGAGCCATTACCAAATGGATTAGAGCCTTGTCGATCTATTGGGATGAATCCTAATTATGAATTTGTAGAAGTCTATGAACACATGTATTGTATTGTAGATAAAAATGGAAATACATCTGTTATACAACGATAATAATAGATTAATTTTTAAACTTATTAAGCAAACAAAAAAAGGACTGTACCACATGCCTAGGCATGTGGTACAGTCCTTTAGTTACGTAAGATGTATATCGTCGGTGGAAATTACCGATCTCGTATAGCTTCTCGCTTCTCAATATATCGAAGTGATAAGATACTACCGTAAATAGTATTTGTCAATGGAGAAATGAGTATGTTAAGGGATTTCTTTAAAATATTCTGGCAATGGCGCCTGCAATGCCGTCCACTTTTGTGTCATGGGATGGATAAAATAAAGCTCTGAGGCATGCAAGCATTGTTTAGTTCGCCACGTTAAGGAGCCTCCATATAAATCATCGCCAGCGAGTGGGTATCCTAAAGCACTAAGGTGGACTCTAATCTGGTGAGTTCGTCCTGTGTGCAGATAACAGCGCACATGAGTATGATGTGGATGTTGTCGAACTACAGTGATATCTGTATGGGCAGGTTGCCCTAGTGGATGAGCACAACGTTCAATAATGCTACCCTCTAAGCGAGCAATAGGGAAATGAATGGATAACTTACTGACAGGAATAATACCATCGGTTATAGCATCGTATACTTTTTGGATGCGTGAATGCTGCTTGGTGAAAGCATGTTGAACCAAGGCATTCTTAGCAATAATAACGAGACCAGAGGTGTCCTTATCTAGTCGATGGATGGGGTGAAAGCTAGCGTTCATACCTTGGTTTTCAAAGTATGCTAATACGCCGTTAGCAAGTGTATGGTATCTTTCAGAGGAAGTAGGATGCATAAGCATGCCTGCAGGTTTATTGATGACCAGTAGATGGTCGTCCTCAAAGACAATGTCTAGGTCCATTGGCGTTGGATCGATATGGGAAGTTTTATTTAAGTGGACCGCCACAGAGTCGCCAGGATGAAGTAAGGTATCCCAAGTAGATGGTACTCCGTTCACAAGAAATGAACCTTCACGACGAAGACGACGGCGCATAGCTTGTGATACCTTTTGCTCTCGGATGGCTTGATTCATGGAGCATGGAGCATGATCTAATGAAAGTGTGAAATATAAAATAGGTTGCATAAGATTCCTTAATTTGTATTGTACATTGTTGTTAAAATGAAATATCTACACTGTATCATATCACAGGAAGGTAGAGAATTAAACCATGGCAAATAGATATTCGCAGTAGAAAAATAAAGGTAAATACATTAAGATATACATAAGAATGCTTTTTATTTAATAAGGGGGAAGACAGAGTGTTTATTAATCATAGTAATCATCCGAGTGCGCAATGGGATGATTTACAACGAAGAACAGCAGAGAGTTACGGTCCTATTGTGGATGTACCATTTCCAAGTGTGGCTCCAGAAAGTACTACGGCAGAGGTACAACAGTTAGTAGAGCAATATGGAAATAGTATAGTGGAAAAAAATCCTGCTGTTGTCATGGTATAGGGCGAGTTTACGTATACATACAAAATGGTGAACTTTCTCAAAGGTCATCATATCCAAGTTGTAGCAGCCACTAGTGAACGAATCGTTAGGACCTTAGATGCTGGTAAAACAAAACAAGTAGAATTCAACTTTGTACAGTTTAGAGAATTTTAAGGAGAAGCAGGATGGCGAAACGAGAAATATTGTTGACTGCATATAGTCCAGTGAGCAGTAACACATTTTCGGAAAGATTACATCAGATTGAAAGAAGTCTTGATGAGTTAATAAAATCTGAGAATAGCACAAAGGGAAGATTGGAAGAGTTTAATAAAGATGTCATTGATTCAGAAGAAGTACGAAAAGAGACTGAAAAATTAGCAAACATACGTGATGAGATAAAACGCTTAGAAGAAATAAAAAGAAAAATTGAGCAAAGAAATGATGAAATTATAAAACATGACGCACCTAAAGAATGGCGAGTCTTATTTGATACTGTCAATAAAGTTTGGAAAACCAAAGTTGAAAACTCTGAGTTTGAAGGTTTACACTTAAATCATGCGTATACAACATCAGAGTCTGCTTTTAAAGAACTAGTGATACCTTATACTAAACGAGAAAGCTATGACGGTAAAAGAATCGAGAAACGTGAAGCATGCAAGATAGAAAAGATATTTGCATTTACTACAGAGAAAGTAAAGAAGTTTAATTTAAAAAATACGTATTATCATAATGGTGATGAAATTATTAGTGCAAATCATCAAAATAGTGGCGTGGGAATGATCAATGAGATGTTTATCGAGGATAGACTTCAAGCGATTCATAAGTTTGCAGATAATGGTATAGAAGAACTGAAATTTGAGCATCTTTTGGTTGAGGAAAATGGAGTTAACCCTACTGCAAGTATTCAGAGTGTGTTAAAAATGGTTGGGTTAGTACAGTCATACATTAAAGAATACGAAGGAGATGAATTTATCATTCATGCTGATATGAGTGGTGGGTTCAGACATATTCCACTAATTTTAATGATGGTATTGAATATCTTGCAACGTAGTAATCATACGATTGGGGAAATTATGTATACCATGTTATTGCCTGGAGAGGTAAAAATAGAGAGAATTAATGATATCTTTGATATGCAACGGTTTACTAATGGTGTACATGAGTTCATAGAATTTGGTAGTGGTGAAGAGTTAGGTGAATATTATACATTAAGCAAACGGAAGACGGATCTAGAAAGTACTAGTGAGGACTATGATAAAAAGATTGATGCTTTCATAAAAGCTGTTAAACAGTTTTCAGAGGCTATTACATTGTCGGATAGAAATGAATTCCGTCATGCTGTAAAAAGTATTGAGTCCGCATGGAAAGCATTAAAGCAGGATCTTTCAGATAAGAAAATCCAAAAACAATTGGAATATACAATTGAAATGGAAAGGAAACACCATACACAAGCCCCAACGGCTATCGAAAATAATCTAGGGTTATTAAAGACATTTTTACCACGCATTGAAACAGAATATAAACAGTTATGGGAGACAGATGATGATTTAGACTATATTTTGTGGTGTTTAGATCATAATTTTATACAACAAGCATTGACTCTGTATGCAGAAATCTTCCCAGAAGTTGTAATCAGTGGGGATAGGCCTATCATTCAATTAGAATCAGGATTTCATAAAAAGCTACGTAAAGAATTTGATAGCAAGGTGTATACATTTCCGTTTTGGTTACTAAATCACTATTCTTGGTCTAAGACATTGAACACAAATGAGGCTAAGCCTGATAGTTCAGGAGAAAATTCTAATCAAGATAATGCACAAAATAAAGAAGATGATACTACTAGAATGCCTTGGAGCCGTAGACGGAAAGAAGTGGATGCGGAAATAGAGGTAATAAAAAAATCTGTTGGGCATAGCATTAAAGAGGCGTTACCAAAACTAGTATCTAATGGTGCTGTTATCAAATCTCTTAGGGAAGCCATAGCTGATCCAACAGCTACGAAAGAAGATGCGATTGTTAGTCAGTTTTTAGGTGCATTAGGAACATTGGCTGAGGAGATTCAATTTCCAACGATAGACGAGGTTGAAATTGATGTGGACGAACAACAGAAATATATCGTTGCCTTAGCTACTTTATTTGCGTATCCTTTTAGACTGATAGAGAGTATAGAAAGTATTGTAACTGATGCAGAGAAAGAAAAAGAAACTTCTAAAGCAGTTGGTAACATAGCTAGGAAAGGAGAACTTGTAGAATATGTGAAAAAGCAGTACACTGGATTACCTGAGTATTATGAACGGCTAGTAACTGCGAACATAATAGATATACATATTAGTGCGAAGCAACCTTTAAAAATGGTGTTAAATGCCATCAAGTGCTGTGATAAAGAGTTTAAAATAAGAAAGCAATATTTCTTGTTTGCACAGATGTCCACAGAGGCGATTCAAGCTATGTTTATCCCTCATAGATATAGCCCTAGGGTACGTATGCCCTATGAAATTAGCCAGATGGACGATGAGATATTTGTGAAGAAGGTATACGATTATTTGATAGAAAAAGATATTATAGTTCAAACTGCTAATATGGAAGGAGTATGCTTAAAGGAACTGCAAGGACAAATTAAAACATATTGGCCACACATGGATGTTGATGAAGATTGGCAAAGGATTGCTCCAGCTAGTTTAGGAGGTAGATTGCCTGAACTTGATGAGAATGGTGTATCTTATGCAGATTTATTGATTTTGAGAAGTTTATTTGTTCCTTATAAACTGATTAAGAATATTCGCAATGCTTCTGTTCATGCACGGACCGATAGAGATGGGCTGGTTACAAAGGATAGCTTAACTACATTATTAAGAAATAGTGTAATGTGGTTACAACGCTTAAAATCCGTTTCTAAATAGAGAGATGTAAAGAAAGAGAGAATATATAATGGATCATTATATCGTCTTATTTTTGAGTACCATTGCCATGCAAAATTCAAATGGTAAAGATAATTTCAGACATACGATATATAAAAATATTTTAGACGGACAAGAGGTAGATTGCATTCAAACCAATGAGTCTGCTGTGAGATATTTGCAGGAACGGTTGCGTAAAACAAAAGAATCTATCTCTAAGATTTACATATTAACCAGTAAAAAGGTGAGGGACTTAGAATCGTTTGTGTATGAAGGGAAAGCGTATACTATTTCTCATATAGAGCTTTTTAAAAAGCGTTTAGGCGATACACTAGGGTTTGTGGAAAGTCAATTTGAATGCATTGAGTATGATGAGACTGAAACTGTAGAAACGAATATGGATAAGCTGTTGGAATTGGCTCATTCTATTCGTGAAAAACATGGATATCATTCAGATGAAATGATTCATTTTGATATGACCGGCGGATTGCGGACCGTTACTCAGATGCTCACATCATTGCTGTATTTGTTAAAACATTCTCAGGTCAATATCGGGTACGTATTGTATTCTGATTTTACGAAACAACTAGTGGAAGATGCTAGTGAGTTGTTTGATATTAACACATTAGTGGCAGGTATCGAAGAATTTACTCATTATGGTAGTACACGATCCTTGCAGTCTTATTTTAAAGAAACTATTACATATGATACAGCTATTAGTGACGCTTGTGCAGAATTGCTGACAGTGATGAATGAATTTTCTATGGCGGTCAGTTTGTGTATTCCCTATAAAATGGTACAAATTATTAAATTGTTACGGGAAAGAATAGATATATTTAAGCAAAGTGTTCATATATCTGTGAAAGAAGATGCGTTTTGCTATACGATTCATACGATTGAAAGGGAATATAAACAACTTTTTCATACTATCAACGATGATGTTAAGCTAAAGCTTGCTATTATACGTTGGTGTATACAAAAAGAGTTATTGCAGCAAGCGTTGACATTGAGTACGGAATGGTTGCCTCAGATTATCTTTCAAGAAAAAATATTTTATCATACACATATAGATACTATCCGCGTTAAACCTGCGATGCACCGCACGAAAGAAGAAGAGTTTGTCATTTCCTATCCTAGGGATGCAAAATCACCAGAGAAGATGCTTTCAGTGAATGAGGGTGCACCGCCTAACCAACCAGCAGAGATAGTCAAACGCATTAAGGCGACAATTAGAGATGTTAAGACCAAGACTGAGGTACAGACACTTATGCAGAGTATGGGTAAAGAACTAGTAAAATTACATGCTTTTATGGGTGACTGTGTAAGAGCATGGGACTGGTTACAACAACAGGAATATAATATATCTCTTCATAAGGGGCAGAAAAAGGAAGTATCAACTTCAAATATCATGGCCTTTCAAGGTCAGTTCCCAGAAGTAGAGCAATACTTACAGAACATGTTTCATCAAAATCCTAATACACAGGTTTCCTATGGTAAATTTTTGCTCCAACAATCGCAGACATTGGGGAAATTTTTATTTATGATTCTTGGAAGTGTGCCAGAGAAAACCTTATTACAGAGATTTTGGGCAGCACAGGAGTTATGCGAGGTAGAGCCTATAAAACGAAGTGGAAGTATTAAACCGTTAGAGGCATATCGTAAAGATAAAACTATATTGTATTATAATCTATTAAAAGAAAATGAAGCTCATAGTGTATTGCCACTAGAAGAAGCATTACAGTGTATTGTGGAATTTCATTATATTAAACAATTACGGAATACCATTAACCATGCTAGTGAGGAGAAACAATATATTTCCAGTGCGGACATTATTCAAAGAGTAGAACGATTAGTAAAAGCTATTGAATCTATGCATTGGAAAGAGGTTACTGTTATGAAAGAATTAGAAGGTATCCATGAATCTGATGAGAAAAGGGATAGTTTTTAGAAATGATGTAAGGTGAAGGAAAATTAACTTTCTTATAACCACTGTTTATATCTAGCTAATTTCAACGTTTAGGAGTATAATGAGGTATACAAATGTCTATTCCAAATGGTAGTCATACTGGGATATGCAAAGTTGAGGAGGGATTATGATGAAACAAATACGCTCGCTATTAGTAGCAAACCGTGGTGAAATCGCTATTCGTGTACTTCGTGCATGTAACGAAATGGGCATTCGCACAGTGGCTATTTACTCTAACGAAGATGCACTTTCATTACATCGCAATCAAGCAGATGAATCTTATTTAGTAGGGGAAGGTAAAAAACCTGTAGATGCATACTTAGATATTGAAGATATTATTCGTATTGCGAAGGAACATGACGTAGATGCGATCCATCCAGGGTATGGCTTCTTATCTGAAAATGCACATTTTGCACAACGTTGTGAAGAAGAAGGGATTACGTTCATCGGACCTAAAGTAGAACATTTAGTGATGTTCGGTGACAAAGTAAATGCTCGTATTCAAGCCAAAAAAGCAGATATACCGATGATTCCTGGCAGTGATGGTCCATTGAAAGACTTTGCAGAATTAGAAGCATTTGCTGAGAAATATGGCTATCCATTGATGATCAAAGCCGTGAATGGCGGTGGCGGTCGTGGTATGCGTGAAGTGACAAAATATGAAGAACTTCGCGATGCGTATGATCGTGCAAAATCTGAAGCAAAAATGGCCTTTGGCGATGATGATGTGTACGTAGAAAAATTAATTGTAGAGCCAAAACATATCGAAGTCCAAATCATCGGTGACGAACATGGCAATATCGTACATTTACATGAACGGGATTGCTCCATCCAACGTCGACATCAAAAAGTAGTAGAAGTGGCGCCGGCCTTTGCCTTATCCCGTGATTTGCGTGACCGTATTTGTGCAGCAGCTGTGAAAATCATGAAACATGTGAACTATGTCAGCGCTGGTACGGTAGAATTCTTGGTAACTGCAGATGGAAACTTCTATTTCATTGAAGTCAACCCTCGTATCCAAGTAGAACATACAGTAACAGAAATGATCACAGGCATTGACATAGTGCATACACAAATTCGTATTGCGGAAGGTCATGCATTGCACAGTGAAGCGGTAGCCATTCCTGCACAAGAAGATATTCGTTGTGAAGGGGTAGCCATTCAATGTCGTATTACCACAGAAGATCCAAACAATCACTTCATGCCAGATACAGGTAAATTGATTACGTATCGTAGCTCCGGTGGTTTTGGTATTCGTTTAGATGGTGGTAATGCTTTCACCGGTGCAGTTATTACACCATATTATGATTCCTTGCTAGTAAAAGCTACATCTTGGGCGTTGTCCACAGAAGAAGCTATCCGTAAAATGTTGCGTTGCTTGCGGGAGTTCCGTATTCGTGGTGTAAAAACGAATGTGCACTTCTTGGTGAATGTATTAGAACATGAAGTGTTCCAGTCTGGGGATTACAATGTTCATTTTATTGACGAACATCCAGAATTGTTCAACTTAAAAAAAGATAAAGATAGAGGTACAAAACTACTTCGCTACATCGCTGATGTAACTGTGAATGGTTACAATGGACACAAAGAAGAAGTACCAACATTTGAACCTATCATTATGCCATCCAATGTAGCCGGTGCACCAGCAGCGGGAACAAAACAAAAATTAGATGAATTGGGGCCAGAAAAGTTCTCTAAATGGGTGCAAGAACAACCAAAAGTATTGTTTACAGATACCACATGGCGTGATGCGCATCAATCCTTGTTTGCGACTCGTTTGCGTACAACTGATATGGCTCGTGTAGCCGGTCGTGTTGCGAAGGGATTGCCTAATTTGTTCTCCCTAGAATGTTGGGGTGGTGCTACATTTGATGTGGCGTATCGTTTCTTGCATGAAGATCCATGGGAACGGTTACGTATGTTCCGTGAACAAGTGCCAAACATCTTGTTACAAATGTTACTTCGTGGTTCCAATGCAGTGGGATACACAAGCTATGCAGATAATGTAGTACGTGAATTTATCCGATTGGCTGGCAAAAATGGTATCGATGTATTCCGTATTTTCGATAGCTTAAATAGCTTAGATAATATGAAAGTAGCCATCGACGAAGTGCGTAATCAAGGTAAAGTAGCAGAAGTGGCTTTATGCTACACAGGAGATATTTTAGATCCTCGCCGTGATAAATATAACTTGGCATATTATGTTAATATGGGTAAAGAGTTGGCAGCAGCTGGGGCTAATATTTTAGCCATCAAAGATATGGCTGGTTTATTAAAACCTCAAGCAGCATATAACTTAGTAAGTGCATTAAAAGATGCCGTAGACTTACCAATTCACTTACATACCCATGAAGGTTCTGGTAATGCGATTTATTCTTATGGTCGTGCCGTAGATGCAGGGGTAGATATTATCGACTTGGCATACTCCGCTTTTGCCAATGGTACAAGTCAACCTAGCATGAGCTCCATGTACTATGGTTTGACTGGACATGATCGTCAACCAACTATGAATGTAGCCTATATGGAAGAAGCATCCAACTACTTTGGATCTATTCGTCCGTACTACAAAGGAGTGGATCATACATCTTCTTACCCAAATACAACGGTATACCAACATGAAATGCCTGGTGGACAGTATTCTAACTTGCAACAACAAGCGAAAAGTGTGGGTCTTGGAGAGCGTTGGGAAGACATTAAACGTGTGTATCATGAAGTGAGCATGCTATTTGGTGATATCATCAAAGTAACACCATCTTCTAAAATTGTTGGCGATATGACTTTGTTCATGGTTCAAAATAATTTGACAGAACAAGATATCTACGACAAAGGGGATACATTGGACTTCCCACAATCTGTGGTGGAATTCTTCAAAGGATACATTGGTACTCCATATTTGGGATTCCCAGAACGGTTGCAACAAATTGTCTTAAAAGGTGAAAAACCATTGAATGGACGTCCAGGTGCTATGTTGCCATCAGTTGATTTTGAGGCGGTTCGTAAAGAATTGGCTGAAAAAGGTGCAGGTACTACAGATGAAGATGTGATTGCTCACTGCTTATATTCTAAGGTATTTGCTGATTATAGCACGTTCAAACATGACTATTCCGATGTGAGTGTATTAGATACTCCAACTTTCTTCTTTGGTATGAAACGCGGTGAAAGCGTAGAAGTGACTATTGAACAAGGTAAAACATTGGTAATCAAATACATTCAAATGAGTGAAGCTGATGAAGATGGTACTCGCCATGTGTTATTTGAACTAAATGGTCAACCTAGAACGATTAAAATTCACGATAAACACATTAAAACAACTGGTGTAGTTCGTCATAAAGTGGATCCAACAAAACCAGGTGAAGTAGGTGCTACTTTATCCGGATCTGTGGTGAAAATTGTGGCACAAGTGGGTCAAGCTGTGAAAAAAGGTGATGCCCTTGTAGTGACAGAAGCGATGAAGATGGAGACTACTATTACAGCGCCAGTATCTGGTGTGGTAGGTGTCATCCATGTTCGTGAAGGCAGCCGTATTGAAAGTGGCGACTGCTTGTTAACTATTGAAGAACAAGCGCATGTAGCGAACTAGGTTATATCATATGACATACGAAAACAGGAGCAACACTGTTGCTCCTGTTTATCATATTATAATTACTAGATATAAAAGGAGTGATTCTTATGGCATTTACATTGCCAGAGCGGTCTATTAGTAAAGGACCTAATTTCATTCGAGATGTGTTTGAACGAGGCGCAGGGATTCCTGGGTTCATTAGTTTTGGGATAGGAAATCCAGCTGGTGAAGTGGTGCCAGTACAGGAAATTCAATCTGCCTTTGACCACATTGTACATACAAATCCATTAGAAATTTTACAATATGGTCCTATGCAAGGAGATGCGAAGTTAGCAGAGCAAACATTGCATCGTTTGGTACATGTACATCACATGCCTGCAGAAGGACAGCAATTATTATTGTCCATCGGGGCAGGCCAAGATTTAGGGCTAGTACCTCGCACAGTATGTGATGCTGGCGATGAAGTGTACATGGATGCCTATACTTTCACCAGTGCGATTAATGCGGTGCGTAGTGTGGGAGCCAAAGCGGTAGGCATTCCTACCGACGGGGATGGTATGATTCCAGAAGCGTTGGAAGAAGCGGTAAAATCTGGAAAAGGTAAATATATCTATCTGATTCCTAACTTTCAAAACCCTACAGGTATTACTATGCCTTTAAAACGAAGAAAAGCCATTTATGACATTGCGAAAGCTTATGATTTGTTCATTTACGAAGATGATCCATATGGAGAAATTCGCTTTGGCGGTGAGCGAGTGCCTACTTTCAAAGAAATGGATACGGATAATCGTGTGCTCTATGCAGGGTCCTATTCTAAAACGATTTCGGCAGGATTGCGAGTTGGTTTTTTGTATGGTCCAAGCGAAGTAATCCAAGCTATCCAAGTGATGAAGAATAACTGTGATGGTCAAATGCCGCTAGTCACGCAACGTGTAGTAAGCCATTTGTTAGAACATATCGATTATGATGAACAAATCCAAAAGGTATGTAAGGTGTATCAAGAAAAATGCCATGTTATGTTAGATACATTTCGTCAATACGGTAGTTCTAAAGTGCATATGACAGAACCTACGGGAGGGATGTTTATATGGATGACATTGCCAGACCATGTGGACTGTGATGCTTTCTTTGAAGAGGCCATTGCTCGTAAAGTAGGCATTGTGAAAAGTGGTGCCTTTGCAGCTGATGGAGTTCCTTATGGACAACATTTCCGCTTAAGCTATACTGTGCCATCTTTGGAGGACATCCGTAAAGGCATGCAAATCATTGGAGAATTGACACGTGAGTATTGTGGTGACTAAGTATTTCCACTGCACATGGATGTTATAAAGATGAATTATAAGCGCAACATATGTAGGGTAACTGTTTTAGTTATTCACGACTATGTTGCGCTTATCTTATATGATGATGTTACAAAATTTTTGTATCCTATGTTATAATACATATATACCTATAGATATATAGGATATACATGCGTTCACAAGGGTGAATGGCATTTATTATTATGGTAGAGAAAGTTCTTAGGACTTTCAGACATATAGAAAGAAGGTTTATCATGGCATGTGGAGATAACGGTGGTTGCGGCGGTTGCGCTTCCTCTAGCGGATGTGGCACGCAACAACCAGTAGATTTGACAGTAAAAACAAATGATAGAAGTCATGTGAAAAAGGTGATCGGCATTGTATCCGGTAAGGGCGGTGTTGGTAAATCTTTGGTCACAAGCTTGATGGCAGTGAGTCAATCTCGTAAAGGTAAATCTGTAGGGATTCTTGATGGAGATATTACAGGTCCATCCATTCCAAAAGTATTTGGCTTGAAAGACAAAGTGCGTAGCGATGATGGTAAATTGATGTATCCTATCGTGTCTAAAAATGGCGTGAAAGTGATGTCTGTGAATTTGCTATTAGATGATGAATCGGATCCAGTCCTTTGGAGAGGTCCTGTAGTAGGTAATGTGGTAAAACAATTCTTCTCCGATACAGTGTGGGGCGATGTAGATTACTTGTTCGTGGATATGCCTCCAGGAACAGGAGACGTAGCGATGACGGTATTCCAATCCTTACCATTGGACGGTATTATCGTGGTTACATCTCCTCAAGATTTAGTATCTATGATTGTGGAAAAAGCCGTAAAAATGGCGGATATGATGCAAGTGCCTATTATTGGTGTAGTGGAAAACTTTGCTTATTTCCATTGCCCAGATAATGGAAAAGATTATAAAATCTTTGGTGAAAGTCACATTGATGAAGTATTGAAAAAATACAATTTATTGTTACTAGGTCGATTACCAATTGATCCTAAAGTAGCAGAGTTATGTGATGCCGGTGAGATTGAAACAATTACAACAACAAATTTAGAATCAGTAGGCTTACCAGAGTAAGCGTGGACAATACCATAGTGTACGTTGTACCTATGGTATTTTTCATAGGAGGAACTATGTGTGAACAGAATGAAGTCGCAACTATGTATGCTGACTTTTTTGAATATATTGAAAGCTCTACTTCACCATATCATACGGTGGAGGAGTCTTATCGTCGCTTAGAAGAACAAGGGTTTACACCTTTATCGATGGACGAAGAATGGAATTTGGAAGCAGGGGATTATGTCATTGATGTATATGGTACTACTTTAATAGCATTCCATATTGGAGAAAACCCTAGAGAGACTTTACGAATAGCCTCAGCCCATACTGATTTTCCAGGATTTAGGGTGAAGCCAAATCCGATGATTACGGACAAAGGCTATGGTAAGCTCAATGTGGAAAGTTATGGTGGATTAATTCAATATACTTGGTTTGATCGCCCGTTGTCCTTAGCTGGTGTAGTAGTGACAAAAGGAGAGGGTCTAGACCTAGAGACACACTATGTAGATATAGCAAAGCCGGTGGCTACTATCCCTAGTTTAGCGATTCATATGAATCGACAAGTTAATGAAAAGGCTGTGTTTAACAAGCAAAAAGAGATGTTACCACTCATTTTAATGCGCGGTGTAGGTACAGACTATGAAGATGACAAGACTGTATTAAAAGCTTTATTAGCTGAAGAAATTGGCTGTGAACCGGCAGATATTTTATCCTATGAGTTGACTGTGTATAATACGGATACAGTGGAAACAGTTGGCTTTGATGCGGAATATATCAGTGCGCCACGGTTAGATAATCTTACATCCTGTTATGCTTGCTTGCAAGGGATTGTAAGTGCCAAAGAACAACAGGCTACAGGGATTCGTATGGTATTCCTATTTGACCATGAAGAGGTGGGAAGTCGTACAAAACAAGGAGGAGCCTCCTTGTTATTACCAAATGTAGTACGCCGTGTGTACCGTGCTTTGGGACTCTCAGAAGAAGCTTGTGAAGCGGATATTGCAAAAGGGTTCATGATTTCTTCTGATGTGGCTCATGGTTATCATCCTAATTACGGAGAGAAAAATGATATTACTAACTATCCAATTTTGAATGGTGGTGTAGTTTTAAAAATAGCTAGCTCTCAATCCTATGCAGGAGATGCGGTGGCACAAGCGATTGTGACAGATCTATGTGAGACCCATGGCATTAAGCATCAAATTTATGTGAACCGCTCAGATATTCCAGGTGGCTCTACAGTAGGTTCTATTTCTTCAGCACAACTGGTGATGCGGACCATGGATGTAGGTTTACCACTGTTGGCCATGCATTCCGCACGTGAGTTGATGGGTACCTACGACCAAATGGAATTAAATCGGTTATTAACTGTATTTTTAGGGGAGGTATAACATGGTTTCTATGATGGCAATTTTTGTAGCATTAGTATTGAATCGAATTTCTACACCCTTTCAACATATGTTCTATGCACGAACCACAGTGAAAGAACAGCAAAAAGAAGAAGTCACAAAGGCATTACAATTATTGGGTATGATTGTGGTAGCTGTGTATGGTGTGACCGGTAATATTACATTGTTAGGAATTGATGGGGTTACCATTGTACAAACTGTTCTTGCTATTGCCTTGGGTATTGGGGTTGTGCAAGTGTTTGAAATTGTTTCGGTGTCTCATTTACGCCCTGTTTTGGAAGGACAAGAAGCGCCTAAGCAGGTATATGATCGCTGGATTTGGGATACTATTTTTATCGCAGGTTTATTATCTGCTCATGTACGGTATGGCTTAGAGTTTTCCTATATGGTCATTGCATGGCTCCTATACATTCTGATTCCATATGGCATTACACGATATAATATGAGCCGTGGCATAGAATTTAGCATTGGGAAAAAAGCCTATAAATGGGGAGCTCTAATCTGGATTTTTGCAGGTCTTATCCATTTGTTTGTATTATGATTCTCATTGATAACATGATATAATAAGTTAGCATTATGACAAAATGTTATACATATATAACAACGGTTTGAACTAGTATGCTAGTGAGAGCCGTTGTATGTTTAGTAGATAGAAAAGAGGTATTATGAAGTTAGATACAGTCTATACAGGCTTTCGTGTAAAGCGGATTGAACCTGTTCAAGAGGTAAATGGCACAGCCTATATGTTACACCATGAGCAATCTGGTGCACGTTTGTTATACATCGATACAGAAGATACAAATAAAGTATTTCATGTAGCATTCCGCACGCCCCCTCATGATAGTACAGGGGTAGCACATATTTTAGAACATTCTGTGTTGTGTGGATCCCGTAAATTTCCTTTGAAAGAGCCCTTTGTGGAACTCGTAAAAGGTTCTTTGAACACATTCTTAAATGCTATGACCTATTCTGATAAAACTGTGTATCCAGTGGCGAGTAAGAATGATGCAGACTTTCATAATTTGATGGATGTCTATTTGGATGCCGTATTCTATCCTCGTGTAGCTAAGGACCCGATGATCGTTATGCAAGAGGGATGGCATTATGAGTTGGAATCTGCAGAAGATCCATTGACCTATAAAGGCGTTGTCTATAACGAGATGAAAGGGGTTTACTCCTCGCCTGACTCTCAATTAGATCATCATAAAATGGCGTTGTTATATCCTGGCACTACCTATGGGCATGATTCTGGTGGATATCCTGATAATATTACAGATTTGACCTATGAAAACTTTAAAGCTTTCTATGATTCCTATTACCATCCGTCCAATAGTTATATCTATCTATATGGGGATATGAATATTGAAGAAACATTGGCATTCATTGATAAGGAATATTTGTCAAACTTCCATGCCATTGAAGTAGATTCTAGCATTGCTATGCAAGAGTCTTTATCTGAACCAGTAGTAGCATCGTTCCCATACGGTATTGGTAATGATGAAAGTGATAAGGGCAAAGCTATTCATTCCTTAACCTATGTATTTCCAGAAATGACATTCACTCAAAGTTTAGCTTTTGAAGTGTTGAATCATGCCTTATTTACATCCGGCTCAGCACCGTTGAAAGAAGCCTTAGTGAAAGCAAATATTGGTAGTGATGTAAGTGGCTCCTACATGGATGGGATTCGTCAGCCATTATTTGAAATTAGTGTCACAGGTTCTGAAATCGAAAAACAAGCACAGTTACAGGAAGTGGTGGAAACTACATTACGTCAATTAGTGGATGCAGGTTTAGATAAGGAATTGTTAGAGGCATCCTTAAATCGCATTGAGTTCATTTTGCGAGAAGCTGATTTTGGAGGGCGTCCAATTGGTCTTGCGTACGGCTTACGAGTGATGGATAATTGGTTATATGATAAAGATCCTATTGAATTGTTACAATATGAACCAGTATTGAAAGCACTTCGTGAAGGATTATCTACTGATTTCTATGAAAACTTATTACGTACCTATATCTTAGATAACACACATAAAGGCTTAGTTTCTCTGTATCCTGAAAAAGGTTTGCAAGAGAAAAAAGAGCAAGAAGAGACTGCTAAACTAGCGGCTATTAAATCAAATATGAGTGAAGAAGAAATTGCCCATATTATTGATCAAACAGCGAAATTAAAAGAAATGCAACAAGCCGTAGATTCTGAAGAAGCGCTAGCAACTATTCCTTTATTAGAATTGTCTGATATTTCTCCTGTAGTAGAAGTAACACCACGTCGTGAAATTGACCATAAAGGTATTCGTGTGCATCACATTGATGTACCAGCTCGTGGTATTAACTATGTGAGCTTGTATTTCAATATGGAATCTTTGCGAGAAGATGAAGTATTCTATGCAGAGTTATTGTCAGATGTATTAGGTAGACTAGATACAGAACATTTTACCTATGCAGAGATAGCAAAAGAAATTAATCTACATTTAGGTGGTTATACGATGGATGTATTGCCAGTCTCTATCCATAATGAACGTGATGCATTTGTACCATTAGCAGTTGTTCGTAGTAAGGCTTTAGCATCTAATATTGGTTATTTAACATCTATTCTTGGAGAAATTGTAGGACGTACAAAGTTTGATAGCCAAGAACGTCTTGTAGAATTATTAAAAGAAGGAAAAGCTATCTGGGATACAGAAGCATTCCGCCGTGGTAATACGATTGTTACTAACTTGCTTATGGCGAAAGTATCAAAAATTGGTAAATTTAGAGACCAAGATACACTAGGCTATTTCCGTCGTTTAGTTGAAGTCTTAGACAATGAAACATTACTAGCTGGTGTGACAGAACAATTGATGAAAGTACAACAACGTTTATTCCGTAAAGATAACTTGGAAGTATCTTTTGTAGGTAGTGCTGAAGAACTAGAAACTTTCTTAGCACATCTAGACGATATCACTGCTGTTTTAAGTGATGATAGTTGGGAAGCACAGCTAGAGATGACTCAATCCTATGTGAATGAAGGTTTAGCTACATCTGGTAAGGTACAATATGTGGCAAAAGGTGGCAACTTCCGTGATCATGGCGGTACACATACAGGCACTATGAGCGTCTTAGAAACTATGTTGCGCTACGATTATCTGTGGAATTTAATTCGTGTACAAGGTGGAGCGTATGGAGCCTTTGCTAACTTCCATAATAATGGTAATATGGTATTCTGTTCCTACCGTGATCCAAACTTGGAAAATACATTACAAGTGTACGATGGATTGCCGACGTATTTACGTGAATTAGATTTATCTCCACGAGAAATGCGTAAATATATCATTGGTACTATGAGTGGACTGGATGTATCTAATACACCATTCCTACAAGGAGCTCGTGCTATGAGCTTATACTTTGGGAATACCAATGAAGTAAATATGACTGCTTTCCGTCAACAAGTCTTGGAAACAACAGTAGAAGACTTACGTGGATTAGCAGATGTCATTGAAAAAGTGCTACAAGATAACCATATCGTAGTCATGGGTAGCGAACAGCGTATCAAAGAAGCAGAACAGATCTTCGACAAAGTGAGTAACCTAGTACAATAATTTCATAAGCATATAGTAAAAGCGGCTCTTTGTCAAATGTGGGGGCTACTCATGTAAAAGCTTTTAGCGCTAGCTATGGAAATAGCTAGCGCTATTCTTT
>NZ_RQVC01000014.1:0-61336 GCF_003992085.1 Veillonella sp. CHU732 | reverse complement strand
GAATGGCACCAACCATACATATGATTGGTGCCAAAGAAGACTCGTAGGGTGAATACCCCAACATTTGACAGAGAGCCTTTTATTTAATATGTTTACTACCACGTTCTGTCATTGGTGTGCCATTTTGGCAAAGTGGGCATGCATCAGCCTCAAATGTTGGTACAGTTAAGTTCAACAAGGCTTGTACTTTTTCATTTGGTACGCCAAAGTCTGCTTTACCACCGCTGCGGTTGACAAGAAGACCTACGCCTACAATTTCGCCGCCAGCTTCGTTCACTACATCAACTACTTCACGTACGGATCCGCCTGTGGTTACGATGTCTTCTACGATGAGAACACGTTGTCCTTTTTCAATGCGGAATCCACGGCGTAATGTCATTTTACCTTTTTCTCGTTCTGTAAAAATAGCACGAGTGCCTAAGGCTTTACCTACTTCGTGAGCTAACAAGATACCACCGGTCATAGGCCCGATGACAAGTTCTACGTTTTGGTCTTCAAAACGACGAGCTAATTCTTGGCATAATTGTTCTGTATATTTTGGATGGGATAAGACATTGAACTTTTCTACATACATTGGACTGTGAAGACCAGATGTTAACAAGAAATGTCCTTCTAAAATAGCTTGTGTGTCGATTAATAATTGTTTTACATTCTCTTCTGTCATCATTTTTGAACTGTCTCCATTTCCTCAACAATTAAACGAACTGCTTCTTGTGGATTTTCTGCTTGTGTAATTGGTCGTCCTACCACAATGCGAGACGCTCCATCTTGTAAAGCACTGCTTGGCGTAGCAATACGCTTTTGGTCGTTAGTAGCCGCAAAAGATGGGCGGATACCTGGTGTGACGATTAAAAAATCTTCTCCGCAAGCTTCACGAATGAGTTTTGCTTCTAATGGAGAAGCGACAACGCCATCTACGCCAGCTTCTTTGGCTAGCTTTGCTAATGTTACGACATGGTCTGAAATAGGTAAAGACCCACCAATGGCGGACCAATTTTCATCATCAAAGCTGGTTAGGGCTGTAATCGCCAATAGTTTAGGACGCTCAATGCCTAGTTCAGCAGCTTGTTCTTTGGCGGCTTTCATAGCGGCTTCCATCATCACTTTGCCACCTTGACTGTGGATAGTGATTAATTTTGCTCCTAAACGAGTTAATGATTTAATACCATGGGCTACCGTATTTGGAATGTCATGTAATTTTAAATCAAGAAATACGGATTTATTGTGGTCCCGTAAATATGCTACAGTTTGTTCACCTGCTGCATAAAATAATTCCATGCCAACTTTATAATAGCTGACGGAATCGCCTAAGGATGTTACGATGGATTGCATCGCCTCCAGTGAGGACACATCTAAGGCTACAATTAAACGATCATCTGCCATAGGAACCTCCTTGTTTCACAAATCGTACTATTATTTCATAGTTTATAGTGAAAGTCAAGAACTTTATATATTCATTGAAATTTGAATGACTATAATTTATAATGAAACTAAAATTGGATACGTATTTGATAGGAGATGAAAGTATGAAATTAGTTGTGACAGTGGTAGGGCAAGACAGAGTAGGTATTATTGCGGGAGTTACCCGTGTGTTAGCAGACAATGAAGTAAATGTAGTGTCCATTAACCAAACTATTTTGGATGGTATTTTTAATATGATCATGATGTGTGAAGTCAGTGACTCCGCCGATTTAAGTGGTATCCAAAAAGCATTAATAGCAGAAGGTGACCGCTTAGGTGTTCAAATTTTAGCGCAAAATGCAGCCATCTTTTTAAGTATGCATCGTGTGGGATAAGCGAGGGTACCTATGTTAAGTATAGAAAATATTTTAGAAACGAATCGGATGATTCAAGATAATAAGTTAGATGTGCGGACCATAACCATGGGGATTAGTCTATTAGGATGTATCTCTGAAGATGGAGATCGTATGTGCGCTCGTATTTACGACCATATTACGAAGGAAGCAGAATATTTAGTGAAAACAGGGGAAGATTTAGAGCGTGAACTAGGAGTACCTATTATTAATAAACGTATTTCTGTGACACCAATTTCTTTAATTGGTGGTGCCTCCAACTTACCCAACTATGTGTCCATCGCTCGTGCCTTAGATCAAGCAGCAAAAGCAGTAGGTGTAAATTTTATCGGCGGTTTTTCTGCTTTAGTATCGAAAGGGTATACAGAGGGAGATCGCAAGCTCATAGCTTCCATTCCTGAAGCGTTAGCGACAACAGATATCGTGTGTAGCTCCGTAGGTATTGGTTCTACAAAGGCAGGCATCAATATGGATGCAGTGGCTGACATGGGACACATTGTGAAAGAAACAGCCCGTCTCACAGCCGATAGAGATGCTTTGGGTTGTGCGAAGCTAGTGATTTTCTGCAATCCTGTAGAAGATAATCCGTTCATGGCAGGGGCTTTCCATGGTGTCACAGAAGGTCAGACAACCATTAGTGTTGGCGTCAGTGGTCCTGGAGTAGTAAAACATGCTTTGGAATCTGTAAAAGGTGAACCATTTGATGTAGTAGCGGAAACGATTAAACGGACAGCTTTCAAAATTACTCGTGTGGGACAATTAGTAGCACAAGAGGCATCACGTAGATTGAATAAACAATTTGGTATTATCGATATTTCTTTAGCACCCACACCTGCCGTAGGGGACTCTGTAGCACATGTGCTAGAAGAAATGGGGTTAGAAGCGTGCGGTACCCATGGTACTACGGCAGCTTTGGCCTTGTTGAACGATGCTGTGAAAAAAGGTGGCCTTATGGCATCTTCTCACGTAGGTGGATTAAGTGGTGCTTTCATTCCTGTCAGTGAAGATAAGGGCATGATTGATGCGGTTACATTAGGCAGTTTGTCCTTAGATAAATTAGAAGCTATGACTTGTGTTTGCTCTGTGGGATTAGATATGATTGCTGTACCGGGAGATACCTCAGCAGCGACGATTTCTGCAATTATTGCGGACGAGGCGGCTATTGGCATGATTAATAATAAAACGACAGCGGTACGACTCATTCCAGTGCCGAATAAAACCGTAGGGGATATCGTAGAGTTTGGCGGGCTCTTGGGATATGCACCGATTATAAAAGTACATCCATTTAGTTCAGAAGAGTTCATTCGTCGTGGTGGGCGTATTCCGGCGCCAGTCCGTAGTTTGACAAATTAATGAGTCTAAGCCATAGGGAATCTTCCCTAGTAGTTGCATGTTATAGAATATAGTGAGGTAAGGTTATGAAACAAATTTGTGTCATGGAACCATTAGGCGTATCCGAAGAATTATTACAATCCTTAGCAGAGCCATTCAAGGATCAAGGCTATGAACTGGTTGTGCATGGTACGAAGGAAACGGACCAAGTAAAGCTGTTGGACCGTGTTCGTGAAGCTTCCATCATTATCATGGCGAACCAACCTTTGTCTGGTGAGATTATTCGGCAATGTCCAAACTTAGAGTTTATATCTGTGGCTTTCACAGGGGTGGACCATGTGGATTTGGATGCATGCCGTGAGAAAGGTATCGTTGTGAGCAATGCAGCAGGTTATTCTACACAAGCCGTAGCAGAGTTAGTGTTTGGTCTTGCTATTTCTGTCATGCGCAATGTATTGCCTTGCGATGGACGTACACGGACAGGTGGCACTAAAGATGGACTGCCTGGATTTGAACTGCACGGCAAAACCTTTGGTGTCGTAGGCATGGGGGCAATCGGTAGTGCAGTGGCACGCATTGCAAAAGCATTTGGGTGCAAGGTCATCGCCTATAACCGTTCAGAAAAACCTGAACTAGCGGCAGAAGGGATTACTTTTACAGACCTAGACACAGTAGTACAAGAAGCAGATATTCTCTCCTTACATGTGCCATTGACGGATGCAACTCGCCATTTAATCGATGCGAAACGCATTGATATGATGAAAGATACAGCCGTGTTAATCAATACGGCGCGTGGACCTGTGGTGGATAACGAAGCTTTGGCGAAAGCCTTGCATGCCGGTAAATTACGTGGCGCAGGCATTGATGTATTTGAAGTAGAACCACCAATCCCTACAGATCATCCATTATGCGATGCACCTCGTACAGTATTAACGCCGCACATTGCCTTTGCTAGCCAAGAAGCCTTTGTCACACGGGCTCACATCGTGATGGATAATATTGTGGCATTCCTAAAAGGGGAACCTATGAATCGGGTGTGCTGAGATATTCATAGAAATCACATATAACCATAGCACTATATATACACATCTCCTATAGTGATTGCAATTTCCTTTCAATCGTCCTATAATACTTTGTATTACGTTTTAACATACAATGGTACGCCCTAAATGGACTCATAGAAAGGATGATTGGATGAGACCTGTACATACATTACCAAGCTATAGCTTTGGAGGACACGAAATTTTTGACACCATAGGAGAGTATACGAAACAGTTAGGCAAGAAAACTGTTATTATCGGTGGAGATACATCGTTATCTGTGGCATTACCTTTGTTGCAACCGGCCTTAGAACAAGCAGGGGTTGAGGTGCTAGAAGTGGTGCATTTTGGCGGTGAATGTGCATACGCAGTAACGAATGAGTTGGCAAAAAAAGAATCCTTGCAAGCAGCAGATTTTCTTATCGGTGTGGGCGGTGGTAAAGCCCTAGATACGACGAAATTAACGAGTATTGAATTAGGGGATATTCCTGTCATCACAGTGCCTACTATTGCAGCTACCTGTGCGGCTACATCGGAGGCGATTGCCATTTATACTTTGGACCATACCTTTGATAGCGTAGCCTTCCTAAAACGTCCTGCAGTGCATACATTCATTGATGCAGACATTTTGGTGAAAGCCCCAAGTCAATATTTCTGGGCAGGTATGGGTGATACCATAGCGAAGCATTATGAAACGCATATGGCCACACGTGGTCGTGATTTGTCTTACAATGTACAAGTAGGCTTATCCTTGTCTAAGATGTGTGCGGAACCAATTTTTGCTCATGGTCGTGAAGCCCTTACGGCTAATGAAAAGGGAGAGCGTAACCGCCTTTTTGATGAATTGGTGATGGCCGTTGTACTGACCACAGGTATTGTATCTGGTTGCATGCCAGGAGATTTCAATAGTACCATTGCTCATGCTGTGTGTTATGGTTGCGCTGAAGATCCTCATACGGAAGAACACCACCTTCACGGCGAAATGGTTGCCTATGGCTTATTAGTGTTGTTTGCAGCAGACAAGCAAGATGACGAGTTAAGTCGCTGGTTGCCAGTGTATCGTCAAATTGGGTGGCCTACGAAACTTTCAGACATGGGATTAACCACAGAGCATATCCCGATGATCGTGAAAAAAGCAGCCTCCGTTCGTGATGTGGTCATCAGCCCGTATGTAGTAACAGAAGAATTATTGACTGAAGCGATTTTGAAAGTAGAAGCACATAACTAATCATCAACAGGTATCTCTAGTAGAAAGAGGTACCTGTTTGTGCTATGATGAGGGTATGTTTAGTCTATATATTAGAATGGCATGGCGTATGTTAGGAACTTGAGTCAGATTGTGGGACCTATAAAATACTGGTGGTAGATATACAGGTGATGCTTGTTAGTAGAAAGGTTTAAATTCCATAGGATTGATATCTAATGTAGGTAAATTGAAAAGCAGTCTAACAAGCGAATCTAATGAAATTACAATCCAAAGTAGACAGTTTGTACACCTTTAGGATACTAAGCGCAAGAACGAGAAAAAGGAGCAGTGAACGGCGATGGAACGAATATCATGGAATGACATAGACTTTGTAAAGGTAGGAAATGCTACAGATACGATAGGTAAAACGGGTTTGACCGTATTGCGCTTTCCTGATGGTGCACAAGGGGGGCTGTACATTAGTGGAGGTGGTCCTGCGGCCCGTGAAAGCGGTGTCCTAGATCCGACGACAGCGCCAACGCCGGTGAATGCCTTGGTCTTAGGTGGAGGATCCGCCTTTGGGCTATGTGCCAGCGATGGTATCATGCAATCCTTAGAAGCACGGAATATTGGCTTTCCTACAGCCTATGGTGTAGTACCCATCGTTTGTCAAAGTGATATTTACGATTTATCCTATGGCAATCCGAAGGCACGTCCTACGGTAGAGATGGCCCGTGATGCTTGTGAAAGGACTTTCACAAGTACAGAACCTGTGTCTGGCAATGTGGGGGCTGGTACAGGGGCGACCGTAGGCAAGGTGTGCGGCATGGAACGGGCTATGAAGGGCGGTATCGGTTATGCGGCGGCGAAACTAGGGAACCTCGTAGTGGGCGCCGTCGTGGTGGTGAATGCCTTCGGTAATGTGTATGATCGTCATGGACATGCCCTAGGGGGCGTCATGGACGAAGGGCGCCAGAACATATTGGATGCTTGTCAGCTGATGTTTGACCAATATGAAGGAATTAGTGAAAGTAAACCTATGTTAGGTACATCTGTGATATCTAGCGAGGGGAATGATTCGTTACAGGATGGTCATTCCCAATGTGAAACGGTCCTAGGTATGGAAAAAGGAAATACTACCATCGGTGCTATCGTGACGAATGCTGCCTTTCATAAAGGTGAACTAACCAAGATTGCTATGATGGCTACTAATGGCTATGCACGGTCCATTCGACCTGTAGGAACCCTGTCTGATGGAGACACCATCTATGCGTTTTCAGTGGATACTGAAAGCATGAGAGGCAGTGGCGGTACACATTGTGCTAGTACAGCAGTTGATGCAGAGGATGGAAATGGTGTTGCCCATTGTGAACATTCTGTTGCCAGTGAAAGCGTATGTAGCACAAGTAGGCCTATAGTAGCTGATGTGAATGTGGTAGGCACCTTGGCAGCTGAGCTAATGAGTGAAGCTATCGAAGATGCTATGCAATCTAGCAAGCTAGATAATTCCGAGTTTTTAGCGAATATAATGGATTTACACGAAGTGAAAATTTAAAATATATAAAAAATACTTGCATTTTATATGAAAGTGCTATATAATAACTCTTGTATTATTCCTCGATAGCTCAGCAGGTAGAGCAATCGGCTGTTAACCGATCGGTCGTAGGTTCGAGTCCTACTCGAGGAGCCAACTTACTTTCGGTTAGTACACTATCATGACCCACTAGCTCAGTTGGCAGAGCACCTGACTTTTAATCAGGGTGTCCCGCGTTCGAGTCGCGGGTGGGTCACCACTTACACAACATGGCCCGTTGGTCAAGCGGTTAAGACACCGCCCTTTCACGGCGGTATCGGGGGTTCGATTCCCCCACGGGTCACCATATGGACGATTAGCTCAGCTGGGAGAGCGCCTGCCTTACAAGCAGGATGTCGGCAGTTCGATCCTGTCATCGTCCACCACACTAGGAACTATCTTCGGATAGTTCCTTTTTTGCTTGCTGCAGTTTTGGTGTGACTTATACAAGGCACTTTTATTGATTCCTAATCAATAGATGTAGAAGATTTTGAAGAATGCCTTAGACCACTTTCAAATCTCAACGTAAATAGGTATAATAAAAGAAGTATACATGCATTTATGAATTGGAGGACTTCCCATGGACGGATTGATACAACTTTCATTACAATATGGACCTTACGTGGTCGTGGTAGGCGTCGTGTTGTTATTTTTACTATGTTGCTATTTCTTGTTTCGGGATGGTAAAAGTAACAAGAAACACGCAGAGCAGCCGGTATCAAATTATGAAGAATATTATGAAGAGCGGAGACGGAACTTTCAGAATCCGTATGCTGTAAAAGAAGAATCTGAGACGAATGACACAATCTGGGAAGAGATGAACCCTAGTGATTACACCATGCCGTTGCCAGCAGTGGATGCGACAGATTGGAATGAATCCCAAGGCGTTGTATCCAAAGAATTAGTGCGTGCTGTTAGTGAACAACCCCTAGAGGAGGCGGACGATGCGACACGGATTATGCCAAAGATTACAGAAGAATTGATGAGCGAAGAACCGACCGCAGACGAACCAGTGGCGGAAGAAACCGTGGCGACTGCATTCGTTAGCATCGTAGATAAAGCTGTGGCACAGTACGTAGCGGCCTTTGGTATTCTGAATCCAACATCAGAAACGACGGCAAAATACATCACAGAATACGTGTTCTCTCAATTGGGCGCCGAATCGGAAGAAGAAATCGCCACATTGTTGGAAAATATTGCTGTCCAAGAAGCGTTGTTGCAAGTGCAAAAAGCGTATGTTACGAACCCAACAGAGTGGTTACGAGACATGCTAGCAGATGCCTTCCGAGATGTGGTAAAACGACCACAATCCAGTACTTGGTACTTGGTGGCAGTGGATGCCTTGAAATGCTTGGTGAATATGCAAAAAGGTCATTTACAAGCCTTGGCATTAGCCTTAATCGTGCAATATTCTAAAAATTCTAACAACTATTCCTTGGAAAATTTCCAACACTATGTAGAAAAATATTTAGAGCCATTACTTAGCGAATTGCCAACTCGTGAAGACATGTACCAACAATTAGAGTACTTGCGTTGTACATCGTCCGCAGGAGAAGTGCGATTTGAGCAAATTTTGCGTAACTCCTATCCGTTGGTCTTTGAATACCGTGGCTTTACCATGGAAGAGTTAGAATATGTTATGCAACATGCGCCGGTACGTACATCCATTACCGTGCCGAGCCTCAACTCGAACTTGCTAAAATTGTCAGCTGTTGACGAATACATGTTGCCAAACTTATTCCAACGAGCAGGCATTACTGATCAAGACACACAGCAGGCGTTGACAGGGTTAGCTTTTAGCCGAGCCTTTGACTGGGACAACACATCCTTCGAGGACGTACTAGAATACATTTCCCCAGTCTTGCTAGACCTGTGCCAAACCTATAATCGCATCCCATTGTGCCGACTCAACTTGACACTATTGGGGCTTTACCTAGGCCGTAGCATGGTGAAAGCAACCATTCACGAGGACTTTGATATCTCTCCTTGGTTTAGTTAATGACAAGATAATACAGTGAAAGACATTCACCCAATACAGATGTTAGGTCTGGTTGGGTGAACTTTTTATATCTTGACACTCCCTAGGGGGAACCCTATAATGACAGTATAGGACGAGGTCAGTGGGCAAGAGCAGGCTGACCATTTTTTATAAGGATATAAAGATGAATCGATATATAGACACCGGCGTTGATACGAATGCGCAAGAGTTTAAAGCACTGGAGTTTGCTGTGTTCTGTATAGAAAACGTAGCAAAAGAACTAGTGGTAGATGGAACTGCGGCCTACGACATGTTGGCAGTGCAAACAGATATATTGCAAAACTATATCATACCTTGTTATGACGTGTTACATACGCAGGGGAAGGAATATATTGTAAATGATTTGATAGACATGCTGAAAGCTAAGGGGGTTAGCTTATGAGGGTATATCATGGATCATATGTAGCGGTGATGAATCCAGACTTGATACATTCTCGAGAGAATGTAGATTTTGGAAAGGGATTTTATACAACACCTATCTATGAGCAAGCTGAACAATGGGCAAGGCGTTTTCGTAAACAGAATAAGAAGGGGATTGTGTCTGAATATTACTTTGATGAAAGTACCCTTTCAGATGTAAAGGTATTAAGATTTAAAAGTTATTCTGAAGAGTGGCTAGATTTCGTTTTGCAATGTCGCACCTGTAAAGATACAACAGATTACGATATAGTGATAGGTGGAGTTGCCAATGATCGAGTGTTTAACACGGTAGAACTCTATTTTGATGGACTGATTGATAAAACAGAAGCCATTAAACGATTGATGTATGAAGAGACTAACTTACAAATTACGTTTAGGACAGAAAAGGCGTTGTCGAAATTGGTGTTTGAAAGAAGTGTGGAAGTATGAGGGCGCATCCAGTATTGTTGCAGAAAAAGTATGCTAGAATTATAGCTTTATTGGCTGAAAGATTATCGATTACGACTATGCGCGCTTTGGACTTGTTTTATCATTCGGATACTTATGCACTGATGCGAGAAGGTGTTGCAGATATGCATTGTAGGTCTGACCTATATTTAGTGGATGAAATTGTCGATGAGTTGCAAGGTGTAAGAACAATAGAATAGTGAAGTATAAGACGTTCACCCAATACAGATGTAAGGTCTGGTTGGGTGAACTTTTTTGTTATCAATGTGATTGTGAAAGTGATTGTAAATGTGGTTGCATTTGTCAATGTATTCAATTGTTTTTCTTATAATTATCATAAGTTATATTAATAAATGGGGGGGGGTAAGAGGAGAAAGATGAAGAGAAGATGAATAAAATTATAGTTCTTCATCTTCTCTTCATAAAAGTGAGCAAATAACGGAATTATAATTCAACAATTTGAAGTTTTATGCTATTTTTTAACGGAAAATGCTATAAAACTCTAGTGTTTTAGTGTATAATAAAAACTAATGATTAAAATTTTTTTTACTAGACTGTGCTATGTTGTGTGAACGCATGACGATATATTTGCTTATAAATGGCAAATGATTGTCGCGTGAGTGTAATGATAAAGTTACGTATCGTATATCTACAATTCGTAATGACTAGCATAGATGAAACAAAGGATACGACTCTCTAATCGTGGAAGTTTACAAAATTGTGAACACAAGTGTTAGAGTTGAAGGTATAGTTATGTGCGTGGAGGTTGTATGAAATCGAGCCAAATATTTTTAGAATGTGAACGCTTTCTGAAACGAGCATTAAAGGACAAAGGCCAGTATACCAAAGGGGCTGTTATTGCATTCTTGATTACAGGTGGCATTGGAGTTAGTGTGCCTAGTACAGTGCATGCGGTAATTCCGCCTGCTTTATTGGGGTTAGCATTTGAACAAGCTGGCAGGGCAAAAGGTGACCTGTATAGTACTGATACTAATGTGATAACTGAGAAAATTTTAAATAAAACACCAGGTGAGTTGAATCTTACGATACGTGATTTGTATAGTTTGTTCTATCATACACCGCTGGCAACAAAGTCAACTGACTTCTATGGAACGCAAGACCCAAACAATCCAAAGAGTAAACCATTGAATGTAAACCGTGGGTATGTGACCTATGAAGGAGCCAATATTACAGGTGGTGAAAATACCTTTGTTCGAGGTTCTGGAGCAATAGCACTAGGTGGTGCTTCAAAAGCTGACGGAACGGGTACCGTTGCGATTGGTCAATACTCAGATGCCTCATCTAAGATAAACGGATATGATAGCCAAAGTGGATATACATACGCACCTGGGATTTCAGATAATGTAGCGATTGGTTTTAGATCTGAATCTCATGCTGATTATACTGTTGCACTAGGTGCTAAAGCGGCAGCTAATGAATCGGGTAGTAATGCTCTTGGATATAATACACAAGCTACAGGTAAATCATCTCTAGCTATTGGTTATAATACATTTGCGAATACAAAGGCGAGTGCAACTAATAATTTAGAGAGTACAATTAAAGGCCTTACTGGCTCTCTTAGTCCTGAATCCATTACACAAGTCAATGAATATTATGCTAAATTGGCAGATTTTGTAGAGGCTCAAAAAAATTATGACGCGGCCGTTGCAGCGAAGGATACTGCTAATATACAAAAGTACTCTAATCAGGTGAGACAATATAGAAACGAGGTAAGCGCTAAAAAGACCGCATTAGATAAAATTCCTGGTGTTAAAGACCTTATAAATTCTACAGGCGTTGAGAGTAATGACACGGAATTAAAAAAAGCTCTTGAAACACAAGGCGGCGTTTCTAATCTTATTAATAAATCCTTGAATGAAGGACTTGGAACAAACCTTAAGAATGACCCTAAAAAAGCGGCTGAAAAATTAAACCTAGGTGTTCATAAAGATCATATTGAAAACCCTGCAGATCCTGCGAATGATTTTAGGGAGATTACCGCTAAAGATGGTGATAATGCAATAGCTATTGGTAACTATACATCAGCTACAGGAAATGCAAGTATTGCACAAGGGGTAGGTGCTTATACGAAAGCAGATGCAAGTATTGCTATGGGTTCGTTGGCATATGTTGCTAAAAACGCAGACCAATCTATTGCTGTTGGTACTGGGGCTCAATCGCATGCGGCAAATTCTGTTGCATTAGGGGTTCGTACCTCGACATATGGAGCAGGCGATGTAGCCATTGGTAACAGATCAACAGTATTAGGCGATGCATCCGTAGGCATTGGTTTTAATACCACTGTATTATCCAGTAGCGGTACCGCAATCGGTAAAACTAGCCGTATTGGGGGAGATTCTACACGGTCTATTTCAATAGGTGAACAAGCAAATATTGGGAATAATGCATCTAACAGTATTGCAATAGGGTATGATACCAATGTTAGTGATGGCTCGAAGAACTCAATAGCCTTAGGCTCGCAAGCAAAAGCCCAAGCAGAAAATAGTATGTCTTTTGGTTACAATGCTAATTCTGGTCTGGGTGCGGCCAACAGTATTACGATTGGTAATGAGGCTAACAACTATGCATCCAATGCTCTAGTATTGGGTACATCAGCAGGCGTTTCTACAGGTTCTGAAGGAGGCATTTCTATTGGTAAAAGCTCTCATGTAACCGGCGTGAATACGATTGCATTAGGTACAAAAGCGACTGTTACGGGCACAAACTCAATTGTTATTGGTAATAATGCTACAGGTGGTACTAGCGCTAAGGGCGTAGATAGTGCGGTTGTTATTGGTGAAAATGCTAAGGCTTCAAATAGTAACTCTATCGTACTAGGACATAACTCTACTGATAAATATGAAGGATCTACACCGAAATTAAAACCGGGTGTCAAACCATATGACAATTTACCACCAGAAGAAAAGTATGTATATAATGCTGATGGATCCGTCGTTTTAGAGTATAAAAAAGATGCTATGGAGGTTCCTTCCTATTTACCACGTAATTCTGAGTTAGGAAAAACGTTAGCAGGCTTAGATAAGCAGGGGCTTGGTGTGGTGTCCGTAGGCGGTGGCGAAGTTGAGATTACTAACGCAGAAGGAAATAAAGTAACGGTACCTACTCTCCGCCGTATTACCAATGTGGCACCAGGTGCATTAGATACAGATGTAGTAACAGTAGCGCAATTACGTGCATGGCGTGATACAGATCCTCATTTCTTGTCTGTGAATAATATAGAAAAATTAAATGAACGCTCCACTGCAGAGGTCGGTTTAGCTGCGGATGGCGACACTATTGAAAATCGTAATTCGAACTATCAAAATGATCAAGCCTTAGCTTTGCAGAGTATGGCCTTAGGCAAATATGCAAAAGTTGATAATAAAGCACTTTCAGCAATTGCTATTGGTACAGGATCTGGTGCATATGGTCAATATTCTATCGGGCTTGGTTCGACTGTGTATGCTGGTGGGCAACAATCCATTGCGATAGGTTCAGTTGCGAAATCTCGTGGACAGAACTCTATAGCGATGGGGTTAAACGCTGAGGCTGTTGGCAAAGACGCCATGTCAGTAGGTGCATTGTCTAATGCAAGAGAAGCAGGGGCATTGGCGATAGGTGGCAACTCCGATGCGAGAAAAATGGAGTCTATTGCCTTTGGCCGTACCGCATTTGCTAATGGAACAAGTGGTATTGCGATTGGTAAAGCCGCCAAAACTGGTTTAGCTATTGATGATAAAGATAAAGATGTTCCAGATGGACAATGGACAGGAACTCGTACTGTTGCGATTGGTGAATCTGCAGAAGCACGACGAGATCAAGATATTGCCATCGGTTACAATTCAGTGACAAAAGCTGGAGATGGTGTATCCATTGGTTCTGTGGCAAAAACTAATGGGGAAAACTCAATTGCTATCGGTTCTAATGCTCTGGTAGAAGTAGCTGAGAATAAACGTGCTGGTACCAATAGTATTGCTATGGGTCGTTATGCGAAAGCCCTAGAAAAAGAAGTCGTTGCTATTGGTACAGAGGCTAAAGCAACAGCTGATAGTGGTGTTGCCATCGGTAAAAGTTCTCAAGTTTCAAGCTCCAATAGTGTTGCCTTAGGTAGAGAGGCGAAGGCTCAAGGCGGAAATAGTATTGCTATCGGTTATCAAGCTAGCACTGAGTTAGATGGAAGTAATAACTGGCAAGCTGTGGCTGTTGGTCAAGGTGCTAAGGCAAAACATCAAAATACAACAGCTATAGGCGGATATGCGCAAGCCTATAGTCAACATTCTACGGCAGTTGGTGCAGATGCTAAGGTTGAAAAAAGTGCAACAGGCGGGGCTTCTTTTGGTAAAGGTGCCACTGTATCTGCCGTAAATGGACTTGCGTTAGGTTATAGCGCGAGTGCAGCTGTAGCAGGTTCCGTCGCACTTGGTTCTGAATCCGTAGCAGGAGCAGCAGCAGGCACAAAAGGATGGGACCCAGCTGCAGGCCGTGTGAATAATCATACAACTGCTGTATCTGGTGCGGCAGCTTCTCTGTCTGGCTTGGGATCTGTTTCTATCGGTGCTAGTGGTAAAGAGCGACAAATTACAAATTTAGCAGCAGGTTCAAATGATACAGATGCGGTAAACGTAGCTCAATTGAAAGCTGTGAACTTGCAAATTGCTGGTAATACTACAGCAACGGCAGGTGCTGACGTACGTTTGCATAACCAAACATTAAATGTAGTAGGCGATGGTACCTATCTAACATCGAATGCGGCTGGTAATACAATCACTATGGATTTGACGCAGTCTATAAAAAATAAAATCAATAGTATATTTGTTACTAGCTTTACAGGTGATCAAGGGTCTAAAGTAACACCAACCGCAACTAGTAATACCGTGAACGTAACGGGTAAAAAATTTACAACTAATTCTGAGCCTAATTCTATATGGGCAGATGGTGGCGTTCGTTATGAAACTGGTAATATAGGTACTTTCACTACAGGAAATACAGTTGCTATTGGAATGCGCCCTGAATTAAAATCGAAAAGCTTTACTGCTTATAAATATGACGGCAATAATCAAACTGGAGAAGCAGGTCCATCCATTTCCTACAATGGCATCAACATGAATGATAAGCCAATCACGAATCTTCAAGCAGGGGTTAACCCTAATGATGCTGTCAATAAATCGCAATTAGATGCTATCACATGGAATTTAGGAGCTAAGGGTGCTGATGGTAATATTAACCGAGTGGCGCCAAGTACTGATACGAATAAACGTATTGACCTAGTAGGAGATGGCGGTATTTCTGTAACGGCTAGTGGTAGCACAGTAACGATTAGTGGTAGCAAAATTTTAGATTCTATGCCAGTGGTGTACACAGATGCAGCAGGCAATCGTGTGTATAAACATACAGATGGTAAGTTCTATACAACGGAAAATCCACCAGCTGGTACAAAACCGGTAGCAGATGTTCAAGCCCGTTTAGTAAACACAGCCCCTGGAGCGGGTAAAACAGCGACAACAGATGCGACTGTATTCAATAATGTTAAGTCTGTCATCGAAAAACAAGGCGTCACTGGTAATACAGCTCCAACGTTTACAGATCGTTTAAGTGTAGCAGCTACGAATAACCCTACGGCAGCGGTGAACGTAAAAGATTTAAATAGTACTGTGGCTGATTTAAAAAATAAAGAACTACATATTACGCCAATGGAGTATACTCCTAAAGCAAATGGTGATGTTACTTTATCCTATTCCGATGGTAATGGAAGCGTTGTACCTAATACAACAGCGACTATCAAAGGTGTAGCGAAAAACGACTTATCTAACATTACAGATGCAGGTAAAAAAGTTATCACTGGTCTAGGCACGACAGTTACTGCTGGTAAAAATATTACGGTAACTGCAACTACAGATAACACAACGGGTCAAAAATCTTACGCCATAGTTGCAGCAGATCAAGTAGAATCTGTTGTAAAAGCAACTGCAGCTACTGATGACGAAAACATTGCAGAAGTAAAACCAGTGACTGGCGCTCAAGATGCAGCTAACACAAAATATGGTGTAGGTGTATCTAAGAAAAAAGTAGCTGAAATCGCTCAAGGTGCAGTGGAAGTAAAACCTGCTGATAATGCAGATAATGTTCATGTAACACCAGATACAACTACACCTGGTAAAACAATCTACAAAGTATCTGTAGATAAAACAAAATTAGCAGTTGGTACGAATACAACGGTAGGTGGTACGGGTACAGAAACTGATCCATATAAAGTCAATGTACAAGGCGACTTAAATAAAATTTCTTCCATTACAAATGAAGTAGGTAATGGTAAAGTAGCTTTCGGTGCGAATGGTGTATCTACTTTCAGTAGCGGAACTGCTGGAGATAAAACTGTTACTATTAATGGCAAAGAAGGTAAAGTTGTTGTTGGCAATAACGGAAAACCTGTTACTATTGACGGCAGTACAGGTCATGTGACTGGCTTGCAAAATACAGAGTGGACTGTAGGTACGACAACACCAGTATCTGGCCGAGCAGCTACGGAAGACCAATTGAAACATGTTAGCGATGCTGTTGATGGTAAAGCTGATAAAACTGCATTATGGGACTTAGGCGTTGTAGCGACAGATGGTACATCAGAAAAAGTAACACCTCAAGCCGTGGAAGGTGACAACAAGCGCATTAACTTGAAAGGTGAAAATGGTGTCACTGTAACGGCTGCTGGTGGTACGATTACCATCAAGGGCGAACAACAAGATTCCATTGTAGTCTATACGGATGCAGCAGGTAATCGTGTGTATAAACATACAGATGGCAAGTACTATACAACGAAAGAACCTGTAGCAGGAAGAGATACGGCTGTGACGGATGTGAGAACTCGTCTGGTAGATGCTAACGGTAGTACAACCTCCGGCAATAACTTTGCACCTACGTTGTCAAATGTAGGTTCAAGTATTAATAAAGTGGCAGCGCCTGCTGGTGCTAATGCAACGTATACAGATAAATTAGCAGAAGCAGCAAAAACTACTCCTACTGGTGCTGTTAATGTGTACGATTTGAATATGACTGCAAAAGACTTGAAAGCTCAAGAACGTCATGTCAAACCAGGTGAGTATACATTTGGAACAACGGATGCGACAAAAGATATTATCGAGATGCCATATGTGGATGGGACAGGTAGGGATACAACAGATAAATTAACAATCACTGGAGTGGCTAAAAAATCTGACCTATGGAAGCTATCTGCTAATGGTGCAGAAGTGCCAGTAAAGAATGGTGTGATTGACCTAGCAAAAGGCGATAATATCAATATTACTAGCGAAGCTGGTAAAGTGACCATTGCTGCCACAGGTCTAGCAAAAGAAGATTTGTCCAACATTACGAATGCAGGTAAAAAAGTTATCACTGACTTAGGTCCAACGATCAATGCAGGAGATGGTATTACAGTTACACCTGGAACACCAGATGCTACTACAGGAAAACAATCCTTTACAATTGCGGCAAATAAACAAGTTGAATCCGTGACGAAATCCAATGCTGCAGAAGGCGATGAAAATATTGCTACTGTAACTATGATGGATGGAACTGTAGATAAAACAGCCAATGCTCGTTACGGTGTAGGCGTATCTAAAAAAGCAGTGGCTAATATTGCTAAAGATGCAGTAGAAGTAAAAGCTGGAGATAATGCAGATAATGTTACTGTAGATAAAGATACAAATACAGAGGGTAAAACTATCTACAAAGTATCCGTAGCTAAAACAAAATTAGCAGCTGGTACGAATACAACTATAGAAGGTAAAGGCACAGAAGCTGAACCGTATAAAGTAAATGTTGCAGGTAATTTAACTCAAATTACATCCATTACTAATACAGCAGGCACAGGAAAAGTAAGCTTTGCAGCTGATGGTGTTGTGAAAGTAGATGGAGATCATCCAGTATCTATCGATGGTAAACAAGGTCAAATCACAGGATTACAAAACACAACTCTAACTGCTGCAGATTTTGCTAAGGCTAATCGTGCAGCTACGGAAGAACAATTAAAAGCGGTAAAAGACATTGCTGATGCAGCGTCTACAACAGATTATAGTTTAATTGCAAATCCAGTAGAAGGTAGCAATGGTGCGTATAAAGTAGATAATGGAACCATTTCTTTAAAAGTTAAAAATACTAAACAAGCTGATAGTACTCCTGAAACGATTACTATTAACGATGTGGCATCAAAAGAAGCATTAGATACTGTAAAAGCAAACCAATGGGATTTGGCGGTAAAATCAGGTACTACTATCACGAATGTAACTCCACAACCTGGCGCAAAACCAACAGATAACAAACGAATTGCTATCGAAGGTGCTGATGGTATTGAAGTAACTCAAACAGATGGTGTGATCAAAATTAGTGCACCAAGAGGTACAGATAACGATACAATCACAACTGTGAAATCTACTGATGGCACTGTCACTGTTGATAATGTAGATGGAAATACACATGCATATGATGTGAAAGTCAATGCTCAAAAACTGGGAGAAGCGCAAGCGTTAATCTTCGTAGATGACAAAGGCAAACAAGTATTCAAACAACCTGATGGCACTTTCAAAAATGCAGATGGCACTAAGTATGAAGGCACTGTACATACAAAAGTAAATACAGCAGCACCGCAACGTGTAGATAACGTTGGTTCTGCAATTGACGGAGCAAAAGTAACTACTGATGCAGGTCAAGAAAAACCAAATGCAACGTACTTAGAAAAATTAAATAAAGCTAATGCGGATACACCAAATGCAGCGGTTAACGTTTCTGACCTTAAGAAGACATCCGATGCAAGTATTGCGAAAGCAGTAGAGGATGCTACTACAAAAGGAATGAAGTTCCAAGGTAATACAGGGGATGTAATTAGCAAAGAGTTAGGCCAAACCTTAGCAATTAAAGGTGAAGGAACTGTTACTGGTAACACGGCTACCAATAATATTCGTACTACAAATAATGGTGGAATATTAGAAATTGGCTTAGCAGAATCTTTAACAGGCATCAATTCCATTGTAGGTAAAGGTACAAGTCCATTAACAATTTCTAATGGTGGCACAACATTGACTATCAATGCACCAGAAGGAACAAAACCTGGCACATTCTCCGTTGGTGGTGCAAAAGTTACTGGTGTGGCAAATGGTGAAGCAGAAACAGATGCTGTTAACGTGAGCCAATTGAATGCAGTAGCAGGCAAAGAACTTCACATCAAACCAACAACAGATACAGAAACATATACTGTAGATAAAAATGGTAATGTAACATTAACTTATGTCAATGGAGATGGAACAGCTGTAGCTGATACGAAAGCAGTCATCTCTGGAGTTGCGAAAAATGACTTGTCCAACATCACAGATGGTGGTAAAAAAGTTATCACTGGCTTAGGTACTGATATAGAAGCTGGTACAGGTATTACACTTGGTACAACTAAGGAAGATCCTAAGACAGGTAAGAAAACATATATTATCAATGCAGATAAACAAGTAGAATCTGTTGTGAAAGCAACATTAACTGACACAACTGATGAAAATATTGCAGAAGTAAGCCCAGTGACTGGTGATCAAGATGCAGCGAATACAAAATATGGCGTAGCTGTATCTAAAAAAGCAGTAGCTAATATCGCTAAAGATGCAGTAGAAGTAAAAGCTGGAGATAATGCAGATAATGTTCATGTAACACCAGATACAACAACAGCTGGTAAAACGATTTACAAAGTATCTGTAGATAAAACAAAATTAGTAGCTGGTGACAATACAAATGTTGAAGGTGAAGGTACAGAAGCTAAACCATACAAAGTGAATGTAACAGGTGATCTTACTAAAATTACGTCTATCACTAATACTGCAGGTACTGGCAAAGTAGCCTTCGGTGCCGATGGCGTAAGTACTTTCAGTAGTGGAGCAACTGGAAACACAGATAAAACTGTTACTATCGATGGTAAAGAAGGCAAAGTCATTGTTGGTAATAATGGTAAACCTGTGACCATTGATGGATCTACTGGATATATCACTGGCTTACAAAATACAACTTTAGATGTAGCAGGTTTTGGTACATCTAATCGTGCAGCTACGGAAGAACAATTAAAAGCGGTAAAAGACATTGCTGATGCAGCGTCTACAACAGATTATCGTTTAATTGCAAACCCGGTAGAAGGTAGCAATGGTGCGTATAAAGTAGATAATGGAACCATTTCTTTAAAAGTCAAAGATGCTAAACAAGCTGATAGTACTCCTGAAACGATTACTATTAACGATGTGGCATCCAAAGAAGCATTAGATACTGTAAAAGCAAATCAATGGGATTTAGCAGTTAGCAATGGTACTGTTACAAATAAAGTAGAACCACAAGCAACTGGCACAGAAGGTGACAACAAGCGTATCGTCTTGAAAGGTGAAGATGGTGTTACTGTTAAGCAAGAAAATGGTGTCATTACAATCGGCGCTCAAAAAGGTGTAGATAATGATACTGTAACAACTGTTACATCTACTGATGGTACTGTCACTGTTGATACTGTAGGTGGAAATGACCATGCGTATGATGTGAAAGTAAATGCTAAAAAACTGGGAGAAGCGCAAGCGTTAATCTTCGTAGATGAAAATGGCAACCAAGTATTTAAGCAACCAGATGGAACTTTCAAAGATAAAGATGGTGCTAAGTATGAAGGTACAGTTCATACGAAAGTGAATACAGCTCAACCTCAACGTGTAGACAACGTAGGTTCTGCTATTGATCCAGATGGTACAACAACAGATACTACATTCTTGGGTAAATTAACCGAAGCTGCAGCAGATCCAACAAAAGGAAAATCTGCGGTGAACGTATCTGACCTTAAGAAAACATCTGATGCAAGCATTGTTAAAGCAGTCACTGATGCTACAAACAAAGGCATGAAATACGCTGGGGATAACTACAAAGCAGCAGAAGGTACAACAGCTGAGCAAAATGGTATCACTAAGAAATTAGGAGAACAATTGCAAATTCTTGGCGGGGCCACAGGAACATTGACTGATAATAATATCGGTGTCAATGCAGATGGCGGTGCATTGAAAGTTAAATTGGCAGAATCTTTAACAGGCATTAATTCCATTGCAGGTAAAGGTACAACACCATTAACTATTTCCAATGGTAATACAACATTAACGATTAATAATGGTGAAGGAACAAAACCAGGTACAATCTCTGTTGGTGGCGCAAAAATCACTAATGTTGCAAAAGGCGAAGGTGATACTGACGCTGTTAATGTAAAACAGTTAACTGACGAAGTTGGCAAAGCGAAAACAACGGTAACTGTTAATAAGGACAATACAGATGCGAATAAAAATCTTTCCTTAACTACGACTACAGCAACCGATGGACATACTAACTATGACGTTCGTTTAGCGGACAAAGTGACATTAGGCACTGAAACAGCTAAACAAGTGACAATGGATGGTACAGCTGGTACTGTGACAGCAGCAGGTGTTGTAGTCGGTAAGCAAACAGTCACTCCAGGTGTCAATGGTGCAACTCCTACAATAGGTGGTACACCTGAAACTGGTAACTATGTAACAGGCCTTGGTAACACAACATGGACTGTTAATAACCCAACCTATGTATCTGGTCGTGCAGCTACAGAAGATCAGTTGAAAGCAGTTAACGACGAAGTGAACAACAAAGCAGATAAAACTGCATTGTGGGACTTGGCTGTTAAATCGGGTGATACTATCACAAATGTAACACCACAAGCTGGTGCACAAGCAATGGATAACAAACGAATTGCTATCGAAGGTACTGATGGTGTTACTGTTAGCCAAGACAATGGTGTGATCAAAATCAGTGCACCAAGAGGCACAGACCATGATACGATTACAACTGTGGAATCTACTGATAAAACTGTTGATGTAACAAAAGTAGGTAACAATGATCACGCTTATAACTTAGCAGTGAACAAACAAGCTGTAGTAGATGGTGCTCAATTACCTGTTGTATATACAACAAAAGATGGTAAAAAAGTGACTATCGACAAAGATGGTAAATTCCATACAGTAGATAATCCTACGGTAGAAGTAAAACCAGAAGACGTAGAAACACGTATTCAATCTGCAGCAAAAAATACGACAGCTGGAGATACCATCCTTAATAACGTAGGCTCTGCCATTGCTAATACAAAAGTTCCAGAAGGTACAGGAACTAAACAAAATCCATCCTTCTTAGAACGCTTGGAAGAAACTGCGAAAGCGACTAACCATCCAAATGCAGCAGTTAACGTATCTGACCTTAAAAACACAGCTGATGAAGTTGTTGGAAAAGGCATGAAATACGGTGCTAACCTTCCTGCGAAAACTGGTGGAGATAAAGTTGTAACTAACAAACTTGGCTCTACGGTAAACATCGTAGGTAGTGCAGATGTAACCAATGCAACAGAAGCAGATAAACAATACGATGGTAAAAACGTATTAACATCTATTGAACAAGATACTGACGGTAATACAACAGTAACTGTGAAGTTGAATAAAGATTTAACATCTAAATCCTTAACAACTAACACGGTAACTGTAAAAGGTGAAGACGGCAAAGATGGTAAACCAGGCACAGATGCAGTAGTGACTGTCGGTGAAAAAGGTGAACCAGGCGTCAACGGACAAGATGGCAAACCAGGATCTAATGGTACTATCGGCGTCAATGGTAAAGACGGCTCTGCAGTTGTGATCAACGGCAAGGACGGCTCTATTGGTTTAACTGGACCGAAAGGTGCTGACGGACAACCAGGCAAATCCATCAAGATTGGTATGAAAGATGGCTACGATGGTGCAGACGGTGCTGATGGTGTTCCAGGCGTTCGTGGTGCGAAAGGTGTTGACGGCAAAGACGGCATCACTCGTATCGTATACACAGAAGGCGGTAAAGAACATCAAGTAGCTACAATGGATGATGGCTTACGTTTCACTGGTAACAATTCTGATACAGAAAACAAACATCGCTTGAATACATTAGTGAACATCGTTGGCGAAGGCGTTGCGAAAGAGCAAGTAGATGGATTCCAATCTGCAAGTGGCAACATCTTAGTCGCAGCTGATGGTAAAACAACATTGACTGTAAAAATGAACAAAAACCTTGCTAACATCAGCAGCATTACTAATGCAGCCGGTAATGGTAAAGTTGAGTTCAAAGATAATGGAGTGACTACTTTCAGCAGCGGTAACAACGGTGCTAATGGTACAGATACACCTGTTGTTATCAATGGTAAAGATGGTAAAGTCACAACAGGAACTGTAAGTCTTGATGGTAAAGCAGGTACTGTGAAAGCTAACGATATTACAGTAGGTAAACAATCTGTCACTCCAAGTACAACTGGCGTAGCTCCTACAACTGGTGGTACACCAACAGAAGGCAACTTCGTAACGGGTCTTGGTAACACAACATGGACTGTCAATAACCCAACTTATGTATCTGGCCGTGCGGCAACAGAAGATCAGTTGAAAGCAGTTAATGACGAAGTGAACAACAAAGCAGATAAAACTGCATTGTGGGACTTAGCGATTGCAAGCGAGGATCCAAATGGTGCTAAAGTTGCTCCAAAAGAGGTAACAGGAGAAAATAAACGCATTATCTTAAAAGGTACTGGCGGAGTTACTATCTCGCAAAATAATGGCGAGATTACTATTGGGGCACCAGTAGCTGGTACAGATAATAATACAGTGACTACTGTGACATCTACGGATGAAACTGTATTGACAGTAGGCGACAAAGGTAAGGATGGAAACCATGCTTACGAATTAACCATCAACAAACAGGCTGTAGTAGATGGTGCTCAATTACCTGTTGTATATACAACAAAAGATGGTAAAAAAGTGACTATCGACAAAGATGGTAAATTCCATACAGTAGATAATCCTACGGTAGAAGTAAAACCAGAAGACGTAGAAACACGTATTCAATCTGCAGCAAAAAATACGACAGCTGGAGATACAATCCTTAATAACGTAGGCTCTGCGATTGCCAATACAAAAGTTCCAGAAGGTACAGGAACTAAACAAAATCCATCCTTCTTAGAACGTTTGGAAGAAACTGCGAAAGCGACTAACCATCCAAATGCAGCGGTTAACGTTTCTGACCTGAAACAAGCATCTGATGCAAGTATCGCCAAAGCAGTCACTGATGCTACAAACAAAGGCATGAAATATGCTGGGGATAACTACAAAGCAGCAGAAGGTACAACAGCTGAGCAAAATGGTATCACTAAGAAATTAGGGGAACAATTGCAAATCCTTGGCGGTGCCACAGGAACATTGACTGATAATAATATCGGTGTCAATGCAGATGGCGGTGCGTTGAAAGTTAAATTGGCAGAATCTTTAACAGGTATCAATTCCATCGCTGGTAAAGGTACAAGCCCATTAACGATTTCTAACGGTAATACAACGTTAACGATTAACAATGGCGAAGGAACAAAACCAGGTACCATCTCCGTTGGTGGTGCAAAAATCACTGATGTGGCAGAAGGTACGGATCCTAAGGATGCGGTTAATGTATCTCAATTAACAAAAACTGCAACTGACTTAAAAGCGAACCTTGGTTGGTATGCAACTTCTGATGTGGTAGATGGTGGTGAACAAGCAACAGGCTCTAACCCAACATCCGAACATGTCACAAACGATAATGAAGTAGCTTTCATCGCTGGTAAAAACCTAAAAATCAAACAAGATGGCAGAAACTTCACATATAGCCTAAACGATTCTATTACTAAGTTGTCGAAAGTAGAAGTGACAAAAGATGGAGAAGGTACGACGACTATTACTCCTGGTAAAGTGACAAGTACTGACGGTACAACAACGACGGTAACAGGTCCAGAGGGCATCACAATTAAGCCGTCCGCAGGTACGACAACAACAGTTTCTTTGACGAAAGATGGCTTAGATAATGGTGGTAACAAAATTACCAATGTATCTAAAGGCGTAGGTGATTCTGATGCTGTTAACGTAAAACAATTGAACGATGAAGTTGGCAAAGCGAAAACAACTGTAACGGTTAATAATGAAGGCAAAGATGCTAACAAAAACCTTTCCTTAACTAAAACTACAGCAACTGATGGACATACTAACTATGACGTTCGCTTAGCGGAAAAAGTGACATTAGGCAGTGAAGCAGCTAAACAAGTGACAATGGATGGCACAGCTGGTACTGTGACAGCAGCAGGCGTTGTCGTAGGTAATCAAACGTTAAATCCAATCGCAGCGAAACCAACAGCTGGTGTAACTCCAGCAGCTGAAACTGGCAACTATGTAACAGGTCTTGGTAACACAACATGGACTGTCACTAACCCAACTTATGTATCTGGCCGTGCGGCTACTGAAGATCAGTTGAAAGCAGTTAACGACGAAGTGAACAACAAAGCAGATAAAACTGCATTGTGGGATTTAGCAGTTAACAATGGCACATCTACAGATAAAGTAGAGCCAAAAGCAACTGCTACTGAAGGTGAAAACAAACGTATTACTATCCAAGGTAGTGGTGCCGTTAAAGTAACGCAAAAGGATGGTGTTATTATAATCGGTGCTGAAAGAGGTGCAGATAATGATACCATTACGACAGTGACATCTACCGATGAAACCGTATTGACTGCCAAAGATACACCAGTAGATGGTAACCATGCATATGCTTTAACAATCAACAAACAAGCTGTAGTAGATGGTGCTCAATTACCAGTTGTATATACAGATAAAGAAGGTAATAAGTTAACGTTAAAAGATGGTAAATTCTACAAATCAGATAATACTGTAGTAGAACCAGAAAACGTAGAAACTCGCATTCAATCTGCTGCAAAAAATACAACAGCTGGCGATACAATCCTTAACAACGTAGGCTCTGCGATTGCCACTACAGAAGTTCCAGAAGGTACAGGAAATAAACAAAATCCAACATTCTTAGAACGATTGGAAGAAGCTGCGAAAGATGGTAAACATCCAAATGCAGCGGTTAACGTTTCTGACCTTAAGAAAACATCCGATGCAGTGATTGGAAAAGTGACAGACACTGGCATGAAATACGGTGCGAACCTTTCTGCTAAAGAAGGTGGAGATAAAGTTGTTGCAAACAAACTTGGTTCCACTGTACATATCTTAGGCTCTTCGAATGCCACATCTGATGAAGGTTACAACGATGAAAACGTAGTAACAACTATCGGTCAAGATGCAACTACTGGTGACACAACAGTGACTGTGAAGTTGAAAAAAGATTTAAAATCTGAATCCTTAACAACAAATACAGTGATTGTAAAAGGTGAACCAGGTGGTAATGGTCAAACCAAAGATGCGGTACTGACTGTTGGTGAAAAAGGTGAAAAAGGTGTTGATGGCCAAGATGGCAAACCAGGTTCTAATGGTTCTATCGGCGTCAACGGTAAAGACGGCTCTGCAGTTGTAATCAACGGCAAAGACGGATCTATCGGTATGAATGGTAAAGATGGTGCTAATGGTCTTACTATGAAAGGCGACAAAGGTGCTGTTGGTTTAGATGGCACAGATGGCGCTAATGGTAAAGACGGTATGACTCGTATCGTATATGAAACGAAACATACAGATCCTAATAATGCTGGTAAAGAAATCACAGTGAAACATGAAGTAGCTACGATGGACGACGGTCAAAAATACAGCGGTGATAACTACGAAGCAGCGACTGCAACCACAGTAGAAGCGAATGTGATCAACAAAAAACTAAACGAACGTTTAGAAATCGTTGGTGGCGCAGACAAAGCTAAATTGACTGACAACAACATCGGCGTGAATGCGAAAGATGGTAAGTTAAAAGTTCAATTAGCTAGCGAGTTGACAAGCATCAACTCCATTACTAATGGTGCAAACTCTGGCAAAGTTGAGTTCGGTGCAGATGGCGTAACTACGTTCAGTAGTGGCGTAGCAGCTGGCGATAAAACTGTGACAATCGACGGCAAAGCTGGTAAAGTCACTGTTGGCAACAATGGTAACCCAATTGCTATTAATGGTTCTGTAGGTGATATCACTGGTTTGACAAATACAACGTTAACAGGGCCAGACTTTGGTACTAAAGGTCGTGCGGCTACGGAAGAACAGTTGAAATTAATCCAAGGTCAATTGGGTACTGGCAACTTGTCCTTCGGTGCTAACCTACCTGCCACAGCTGGTGGTAAAAAAGTCGTTGAAAATGCTCTTGGTTCTACTGTGAATATCGTTGGTACAGCTAACGTAACGGCAGATGACAACTACGATGGCAACAACGTAGTGACAACTGTTGAAAAAGGTACTGATGGCAATAGCACGGTAACTATCAAGTTGAACAAAGATTTAACATCTAAATCTGTAACAACTAACACGGTAACTGTAAAAGGTGAAGACGGCAAAGACGGCAAACCAGGGACAGATGCAGTAGTGACTGTCGGTGAAAAAGGTGCAGATGGTAAACCAGGATCTAATGGTACTATCGGCGTGAATGGTAAAGACGGCTCTGCAGTTGTGATCAACGGTAAAGACGGTACTATCGGCTTAACTGGTCCTAAAGGTGCTGACGGACAACCAGGCAAATCCATTAACATTGGTATGAAAGATGGCTATAACACAGATGGAGCAAATGGCGTTCGTGGTGAAAAAGGTGTGGACGGCCAAGACGGCATCACTCGTATCGTATATACTGAAGGCGGTAAAGAACATCAAGTAGCTACGATGGACGACGGCTTACGTTTCACTGGTAACAATTCCGGTACAGAAAATAAACATAAGCTAAATACATTAGTGAACATCGTTGGTGAAGGTGTTACAAAAGAACAAGTAGATGGATTCCAATCTGCAAGTGGTAACATCTTAGTACAAGCAGATGGCAACTCTACATTAGCTGTGAAAATGAACAAAAACCTTGCTAATATCAGCAGCATTACAAATACAGTGGGTAATGGCAAAGTTGAGTTCGGTGCAGACGGAGCTACTACTTTCAGTAGTGGCGCAGCAGCTGGTGATAAAACTGTTACAATCAACGGTAAAGAAGGTACTGTTAATGCAACGACTAACGTAACAGCAGGTGGTGTGGTAGTAGGTAAACAATCTGTCACTCCAAGTGAAACTGGTGTAGCTCCTACAACTGGTGGTACACCAACAGAAGGCAACTTCGTAACGGGTCTTGCAAATAAAGATTGGAATGTAGCAACTCCAACATTTGTATCTGGTCGTGCAGCTACAGAAGATCAGTTGAAAAAAATCTCTGAAGCTATTACTGCTAAATCTGGCAGCGACTATCGTCTAGTGGTGAATCCAACAGCTGGTTCTGAAGGTAAATATACAGTAGGCGATGACAATACTGTTAAGTTAACAGTAGAAGATGCTGCGGATGCTAATCATAAAACTGAAGTTACTATTGCAGGTATTGCTAAATCTAGTGATTTGTCAGACTTGAAATCCAAAGTAGATAACACCATTGCTCTTGGCGATGATACGGCTACTGGATCAACAACTGCTAAATCCTTAAAAGATGGTAATGTGAAGTTCAACATCAAAGGTGACACACACTACATCAGTACAGCTGCTAATGGTGATGATGTAACAGTATCCTTGAATACGAAACAAGTGGCGCAAGACCAAGCCTTGATTTACGTAGATAACTCTGGTAACCAAGTATTCAAACAACCAGATGGCACTTTCAAAGATGCAGATGGTAATAAGTATGATGGAGATGTTCATACGAAAGTGAATACACCGGAGGCAAAACGTGTAGATAATGTAGGTTCTGCTATCGATACGGCTGTAGTAAAAGATGCGACAAATCAACCAAAACAAGATGCAACGTATCTTGAAAAATTAGAAGTTGCAGCGAAAGATCCTGTAACAGGAAAATCTGCAGTTAACGTATCTGACCTTAAAAATGCTTCTGATGCAAGTATTGCTAAAGCAGTTACTGATGCTACAGATAAAGGCATGAAATACGGTGCGAACCTTTCTGCTAAAGAAGGTGGAGATAAGGTTGTCACAAACAAACTTGGCACTACTGTACATATCTTAGGCTCTTCCAATGCCACATCTGATGAAGGTTACAACGATGAAAACGTAGTAACAACTATCGGTCAGGATGCAACAACCGGTGACACAACAGTGACTGTGAAGTTGAAAAAAGATTTAAAATCTGAATCCTTAACAACAAATACCGTGATTGTAAAAGGTGAACCAGGTGGTAATGGTCAAACCAAAGATGCGGTACTGACTGTCGGTGAAAAAGGTGAAAAAGGCGTTGATGGCCAAGATGGCAAACCAGGTTCTAATGGTACTATCGGCGTTAACGGTAAAGACGGTTCTGCAGTTGTAATCAACGGCAAAGACGGATCTATCGGCATGAACGGTAAAGATGGTGCTAATGGTCTTACTATGAAAGGCGACAAAGGTGCAGTTGGTTTAGACGGCACAGATGGCGCTAATGGCAAAGACGGTATGACTCGTATCGTATATGAAACGAAACATACAACCCCTGACACTGGCAAAGAAACTATCGTAAAACATGAAGTAGCTACGATGGATGACGGTCAAAAATACAGTGGTGACAACTACGAAGCAGCGACTGCAACTAAAGCGGAAGCCAATGTGATCAACAAAAAACTAAACGAACGTTTAGAAATTGTTGGTGGTGCAGCGAAAGATAAATTGACTGACAACAATATCGGCGTTAATGCTAAAGATGGCAAGTTGAAAGTACAATTAGCTAGCGACTTAACAAGCATCAACTCGATTACGAATGCAACAGGCAATGGTAAAGTTGAGTTCAATGACAATGGCGTGACTACTTTCAGTAGCGGTAACAACGGTACTGGTGGTACAGATAAAGTTGTTACAATCAACGGCAAAGAAGGAACTGTTAATGCAGCGACTTCTGTAACAGCAGCAGGCGTTGTAGTAGGTAAGCAAACAGTGACTCCAGGTGTCAATGGTGCAACTCCTACAACAGGTGGTACCCCTGAAACTGGTAACTATGTAACAGGCCTTGGTAACACAACATGGACTGTGGCTAACCCAACCTATGTATCTGGTCGTGCGGCAACAGAAGATCAATTGAAAGCAGTTAACGATGAAGTTAATAACAAAGCAGATAAAACTGCATTGTGGGACTTGGCTGTTAAATCAGGCAATACTATCACAAATGTAACACCACAAGATGGTGCACAAGCAACGGATAACAAACGAATTGCTATCGAAGGTACTGGTGGCGTTACTGTTAGCCAAGAAAATGGTGTGATCAAAATCAGTGCACCAAGAGGCACAGATAATGATACGATCACAACTGTGACATCTACTGATAAAACTGTTGATGTAACAAAAGTAGGCAATGATGACCATGCTTATAACTTGGCAGTGAATAAACAAGCTGTAGTAGACGGTGCTCAATTACCTGTTGTATATACAACAAAAGATGGTAAAAAAGTGACTATTGATAAAGATGGCAACTTTGTAACTGATGATGGTGTAAAAGTTGATAAAGCCAACGTAGAAACTCGTATTCAATCTGCAGCAAAAAATACAACAGCTGGAGATACTATCCTTAATAATGTAGGCTCTGCGATTGCCACTACAAAAGTTCCAGAAGGTACAGGACATAAACAAAATCCATCCTTCTTAGAACAATTGGAAGAAGCTGCGAAAGCGACTAACCATCCAAATGCAGCGGTTAACGTTTCTGACCTTAAGAAAACATCTGATGCAGTGATTGGAAAAGTAATAGACACTGGCATGAAATACGGTGCTAACATTCCTGCAGTAGCTGGAGGAAAAGACGTTGTAACAAACAAACTTGGCTCTACAGTGAAGATTGTGGGTACTGCTCATTTAGAAAATGCTACTGATGCAGATAAACAATACGATGGTAACAACGTAATCACAACAGTTGGACAAGATGCTAATGGCGACACTACTGTCACTGTGAAGTTGAACAAAGACTTAACATCTAAATCCTTAACAACGAATACAGTGACTGTAAAAGGTGAAGACGGCAAAGACGGCAAACCGGGCACAGATGCAGTAGTGACTGTCGGTGAAAAAGGTGCAGATGGTAAAGATGGTTCTAACGGTTCCATCGGCGTGAACGGTAAAGACGGCTCTGCAGTTGTGATCAACGGCAAAGATGGTACTATCGGCTTAACTGGTCCTAAAGGTGCTGACGGACAACCAGGCAAATCCATTAACATTGGCATGAAAGATGGCTATAACACAGATGGAGCAAATGGCGTTCGTGGTGAAAAAGGTGTGGACGGCCAAGATGGTATCACTCGTATCGTATACACTGAAGGCGGTAAAGAACATCAAGTAGCTACGATGGACGACGGCTTACGTTTCACTGGTAACAATTCTGGTACAGAAAACAAACATAAGCTAAATACATTAGTGAACATCGTTGGTGAAGGTGTTACAAAAGAACAAGTAGATGGATTCCAATCTGCAAGTGGTAACATCTTAGTACAAGCAGATGGCAACTCCACATTGACTGTAAAAATGAACAAAAACCTTGCTAACATCAGTAGCATTACAAATGTAGCAGGTAATGGCAAAGTTGAGTTCGGTGCAGACGGAGCTACTACTTTCAGTAGTGGCGCAGCAGCTGGTGATAAAACTGTGACAATCAACGGTAAAGAAGGTACTGTTAATGCAACGACTAACGTAACAGCAGGTGGTGTGGTAGTTGGTAAACAATCTGTGACACCAGTAGAAACTGTTCCTACAGCAGGTAAAGTTATCGCACCAGAAGAAGGCAACTTCATCACTGGTTTAGGTAACAAAGCTTGGGATGTAACAAATCCAACATTTGTATCTGGTCGTGCAGCAACGGAAGATCAATTGAAAAAAATCTCCGAAGCTATTACTGCTAAATCTGGCAGTGACTATCGTTTAGTGGCGAATCCAACTGCTGGTTCTGAAGGTAAATATACAGTAGGCGATGACAATACTGTTAAGTTAACAGTGGAAGATGCTGCGGATGCTAATCATAAAACTGAAGTTACTATTGCAGGCATTGCTAAATCTAGTGATTTGTCAGACTTGAAATCCAAGGTAGACAACACCATTGCTCTTGGCGATGATACGGCTACTGGCTCAACAGATGCTAAATCCTTAAAAGATGGTAACGTGAAATTCAATATCAAGGGCGATACAAACTACATCAGTACAGCTGCTAAAGGTGATGATGTAACGGTATCCTTGAACACGAAACAAGTGGCGCAAGACCAAGCCTTGATTTACGTAGATAACGCTGGTAACCAAGTATTCAAACAACCAGATGGCACTTTCAAAAATGCAGACGGTACTAAGTATGAAGGTGATGTTCATACGAAAGTAAACACGCCAGATACTAAACGTGTAGACAACGTAGGCTCTGCCATCGATACAGCTGTGGTGAAAGATGCGACAAATCAGCCGAAACAAGACCCAACGTACTTAGAAAAATTAGAAGCCGCTGCGAAAGATCCTGTAACAGGAAAATCTGCAGTTAACGTATCTGACCTTAAAAATGCGTCTGATGCAAGTATTGCTAAAGCAGTTACTGATGCTACAGATAAAGGCATGAAATACGGTGCGAACCTTCCTGCGAAAACTGGTGGAGATAAAGTTGTAACTAACAAACTTGGCTCTACAGTGAATATCGTAGGTAGTGCCGATGTAACGAATGCTAGCGAAGCAGATAAACAATACGATGGTAAAAACGTATTAACATCTATCGAGCAAGATGCTGACGGCAACACAACAGTAACTGTGAAGTTGAACAAAGATTTAACATCTAAATCCTTAACAACGAATACAGTGACTGTGAAAGGTGAACCTGGCAAAGATGGTCAAGCTGGTAAAGATGCGGTAGTGACTGTAGGCGAAAAAGGCGAACCAGGTGTAGCGGGTAAAGATGGCTCTAACGGTACAATCGGCGTCAACGGTAAATACGGCTCTGCAGTTGTGATTAACGGTAAAGATGGCTCTATCGGATTGAATGGCAAAGATGGTGCAAACGGTCTTACTATGAAAGGCGACAAAGGTGCAGTCGGTGTAGACGGCACAGATGGAGCTAATGGAAAAGACGGTATGACTCGTATCGTATATGAAACGAAACATCCAGACCCTAATAATGCTGGTAAAGAAATCATAGTGAAACATGAAGTAGCTACGATGGACGACGGTCAAAAATATAGCGGTGATAACTACGAAGCAGCGACTGCAACCACAGCAGAAGCGAATGTGATCAACAAAAAACTAAACGAACGTTTAGAAATCGTTGGTGGTGCAGACAAAGCTAAATTGACTGACAACAACATCGGCGTGAATGCGAAAGATGGTAAGTTGAAAGTTCAATTAGCTAGCGAGTTAACAAGCATCAACTCCATTACTAATGGTGCAAACTCTGGCAAAGTTGAGTTCGGTGCAGATGGTGTAACTACGTTCAGTAGTGGCGCAGCAGCTGGCGATAAAACTGTGACAATCGACGGCAAACAAGGTAAAGTGACTGTTGGCAACAATGGTAAACCAATTGCTATCGATGGTTCTGTAGGTGATATCACTGGTTTGACAAATACAACGTTAACAGGACCAGACTTTGGTACTAAAGGTCGTGCGGCTACGGAAGAACAGTTGAAATTAATCCAAGGTCAATTGGGTACTGGCAACTTGTCCTTCGGTGCTAACCTTCCTGCAAAAGCTGGTGGCAATAAAGTTGTTGAAAATGCTCTTGGTTCTACGGTGAATATCGTTGGTACAGCTAATGTAACAGCAGATGATAACTACGATGGTAACAACGTAGTGACAACTGTTGAAAAAGGAACTGACGGCAATAGCAAAGTTACCATCAAGTTGAACAAAGACTTAACATCTAAATCTGTAACAACTAACACGGTAACTGTAAAAGGTGAAGACGGCAAAGACGGCAAACCAGGCAAAGATGCAGTAGTGACTGTCGGTGAAAAAGGTGAACCAGGTGTAGCAGGTAAGGATGGTAAACCAGGTTCTGACGGTGTTATCGGCGTAAACGGTAAAGACGGATCTGCAGTTGTCATCAACGGCAAAGACGGATCTATCGGATTGACTGGCCCTAAAGGTGAAAATGGTAATAGCGTAGTCATCAATGGTAAAGATGGTAAAATCGGCGCCAAAGGTGAAGACGGTAAATCTGTTGTCATCAACGGTAAAGACGGTACAATCGGCTTAACGGGTCCGAAAGGTGCTGATGGTGCACCAGGTAAATCCTTAGATATCGGCATGAAAGATGGCTATAATGGTCAAGATGGTGCTGATGGTGTTCCAGGCGTTCGTGGTGAAAAAGGTGTTGACGGCAAAGACGGCATCACTCGTATCGTATACACTACGAAAGAAGTTGACCCAGTAACGAAAGTTGAAAAAGTAGTAGAACGTCAAGTAGCTACTATGGATGACGGCTTACAATTTACTGGTAATAACACTGGTACAATCAATAAACACCGATTGAATACATTGGTGAATATCCAAGGTGAAGGTGTTACAGCAGACCAAGTAGATACATTCCAATCTGCTAGTGGTAACATCCTTGTAAAAGCTGACGGCAAAACTACATTGACTGTGAAAATGAACAAAAACCTTGCTAATATCAGCAGCATTACAAATGCAGCGGGTAATGGCAAAGTTGAGTTCAAAGACAATGGTGTAACTACTTTCAGTAGTGGCGCAGCAAGCGATAAAACTGTTACTATCAATGGCAAAGATGGCAAGGTAACGACTGGCGAATCTACTCTAGATACAACAGGATTGACTGTAAAAGATGGCGCTAAGGAAACGAAAGTGACTAATGCAGGTACTGTTGTCAAAGACGGTGCTAACGAATCTAAAGTGACTAGCGCAGGTGCTACTTTCACAGATGGTGCAAACACAACTAGCGTGGCACCGACAGTAGTTCGTGTGAACGGTATGAATGGTACAGATGGCACAGTGACTAACGGCGTAGTGATTGGTAAACAATCTGTGACACCAGCAGAAACTGTTCCTACACCAGGTAAAGTTATCGCACCAGAAGAAGGCAACTTCATCACTGGTTTAGATAACAAAGCTTGGGATGTAACAAATCCAACATTTGTATCTGGCCGTGCAGCAACGGAAGATCAATTGAAATCTGCTACAACAGGTTTAGTAGACAAAGGTTTAGTCTTCGATGCTAACACTGGGGGAGCGAAAACAAATAAACTTGGCTCTACTGTGAAAATCCAAGGTACTGCGGAAATTCCAACAGGTGCTACGGATGCAGATAAAAACTATGATGGTAAAAACGTATTAACATCTATCGAACAAGATCCAACTACTGGCAACACAACGGTAACTGTGAAATTGAACAAAGATTTAACTTCTAAATCTGTAACAACTAACACGATAACTGTAAAAGGTGAACCAGGTGCCAACGGTCAAGACGGCAAAGATGCAGTAGTGACTGTCGGTGAAAAAGGCGAAGCAGGTAAAGATGGTTCTAATGGTACTATCGGCGTTAACGGTAAAGACGGTTCTGCAGTTGTAATCAACGGCAAAGACGGCTCTATCGGCATGAATGGTAAAGATGGTGCTAATGGTCTTACTATGAAAGGCGATAAAGGTGCAGTTGGTTTAGACGGCACAGATGGCGCTAATGGTAAAGACGGTATGACTCGTATCGTATATGAAACGAAACATACAGATCCTAATAATGCTGGTAAAGAAATCACAGTGAAACATGAAGTAGCTACGATGGACGATGGTCAAAAATACAGCGGTGATAACTACGAAGCAGCGACTGTAACCACAGCAGAAGCGAATGTGATCAACAAAAAACTAAACGAACGTTTAGAAATTGTTGGTGGCGCAGACAAAGCTAAATTGACTGACAACAACATCGGTGTGAATGCGAAAGATGGTAAGTTAAAAGTTCAATTAGCTAGCGAGTTAACAAATATCAACTCCATTACTAATGGTGCAAACTCTGGTAAAGTTGAGTTCGGTACTAATGGCGTAACTACGTTCAGTAGCGGTGCAGCAGCTGGTGATAAAACTGTCACAATCGACGGCAAAGCAGGTAAAGTCACTGTTGGTAACAATGGTACCCCAATTGCTATTGACGGTGCTGTAGGTGATATCACTGGTTTAACGAATACAACGTTGGATGCAGCTGACTTCGCAACAAAAGGCCGTGCAGCTACGGAAGAACAATTGAAAGTAATTCAAGGTCAAATTGGTACAGGCAAATTGTCCTTCGGTGCGAACCTTCCTGCCACAGCTGGTGGTAAAAAAGTTGTTGAAAATGCTCTTGGTTCCACTGTGAACATCGTTGGTACTGCAAATGTAACAGCAGATGACAACTACGATGGCAACAACGTAGTGACAACTGTTGAAAAAGGTGCTGATGGCAATAGCACAGTTACTATTAAGTTGAACAAAGATTTAACATCTAAATCCCTAACAACCAATACTGTGACTGTAAAAGGTGATCCAGGTGCTAACGGTCAAGACGGTAAAGATGCAGTAGTGACTGTCGGTGAAAAAGGTGAACCAGGTGTTAACGGCAAAGATGGCAAACCAGGTTCTGACGGCGTTATCGGTGTAAATGGAAAAGACGGTTCTGCAGTTGTGATCAACGGCAAGGACGGCTCTATTGGCTTGACTGGGCCTAAAGGTGAAAACGGCAATAGCGTTGTGATCAATGGTAAAGATGGTAAAATCGGAGCCAAAGGTGAAGACGGCAAATCTGTTGTCATCAACGGTAAAGACGGTACAATCGGCTTAACGGGACCTAAAGGTGCTGACGGAAAACCAGGCAAATCCTTAGATATCGGCATGAAAGAAGGCTACAACGGTGCTGATGGAGTTGATGGTGTTCCAGGAGTTCGTGGTGAAAAAGGTGTTGACGGTAAAGACGGCATCACTCGTATTGTATACACAACGAAAGAAGTTGACCCAGTAACGAAAGTTGAAAAAGTAGTAGAACGTCAAGTGGCTACTATGGACGACGGTTTACGTTTCACTGGTAATAACTCTGACACTGTGAACAAACATCGCTTGAACACATTGGTGAACATCGTTGGTGAAGGTATGACGAAGGAAGCGGCTAAAACATTTGCATCCGCTGAGGGTAATATCTTAGTAGAAGCAGATGGTAAAGATGCGTTGACACTTCGCTTGAACAAACATCTAAACTTAACGAATACTGGCTCCATGACAGTAGGAAATTCCGTGGTGAACAATGCAGGCTTGACTGTGAAAGACGGTGCTAACGAATCCAAAGTAACTAGCACAGGATTGACTTTCACAGATGGTACCAATACGACTGAAGTGGCACCGACAGTAGCCCGTGTAAATGGTGTGAAAGATGCAACAGGCGCTGTCACTGGTGGTGTTGTAATTGGTAAACAATCTGCTACACCAAGCGCAGATGGGAAAACTCCTGTAGCTACAGACACTGCGGCAGAAGGAAACTTTATCACAGGTCTGGAAAATAAAGATTGGAGCGTAACAGATCCGAAATTTGTATCTGGCCGTGCAGCGACAGAAGATCAGTTGAAAACTGTATCTGATGCAGCGAAAGCAGTAGCGAATAACACAATCCAATTCGGTGCGGACAATGCGTCTAAAACAGATACACAAGCCTTGAATAAAGAAGGCGGTATCGCTTTCAATATCACTGGTGGCGCAGATAAGGCTAAATTATCTGATAACAACATCGGCGTGAATGCGAATGGTTCTACTGTGGAAGTGAAATTGGCGAAAGAATTGAAAGGCTTAACAAGCGCTGAATTTACGAACGCTGATGGTAAAACGACAACGAAAGTAGAGGCTGGCAAAGTAACGACGACTGATGGTACGACCACAACGGTGACAGGCCCTAACGGTATCACAATTAGCCCATCGAAAGGTACAGGTCCTAGCGTATCCTTAACAAATGCTGGCTTAAACAATGGTGGTAATAAAATCACGAATGTAGTGGCTGGTACAGATGATACGGATGCGGTTAATGTGAAACAGTTAAAAGATGAAGTTGGCAAAGCGAAAACAACTGTGTCTGTAAACGATGAAGACAAAGATGTGAATAAAAATCTTTCCTTAACGGTTACAACAGCGAAAGATGGTCATAATAATTATGACATTCGTTTAGCAGACAAAGTGACATTGGGCACGGATGCTACGAAACAAGTGACAATGGATGGCACAGCAGGTACCGTGACAGCCTCTGGCGTGACCGTAGGTAAACAATCTGTTACACCAAGTGCAGATGGTACAACACCGGCGGCTGATGCAACAGCAACAGAAGGTAACTTCATCACTGGTTTAGATAACAAAACTTGGGATGTAACAAATCCAACATTTGTATCTGGTAGAGCAGCTACAGAAGACCAATTGAAATCTGCTACTACTGGTTTAGTCGACAAAGGTTTAGTCTTTGATGCAAACACTGGTGGAGCAAAAACAAATAAACTTGGCTCTACTGTGAAAATCCAAGGTACGGCGGAAATTCCAGCAGGTGCTACGGATGCAGACAAAAACTATGATGGCAAAAACGTATTAACATCCATTGAGCAAGATGCTAACGGTAATACAACGGTCACTGTGAAGTTGAACAAAGATTTAACATCTAAATCCTTAACAACTAATACAATCACTGTAAAAGGTGAAGACGGTAAAGACGGAAAACCTGGCACAGATGCAGTGGTAACAGTGGGCGAAAAAGGTGAACCAGGCGTTAACGGCAAAGATGGCAAACCAGGCTCTGACGGCGTTATCGGTGTGAACGGTAAAGACGGATCGGCAGTTGTGATCAACGGTAAGGACGGCTCTATCGGCTTGAACGGTAAAGATGGTAAAAATGGTCTTTCCATTAAAGGTGACAAAGGTGTTGTTGGTGTAGACGGCACAGATGGCGCTAATGGTAAAGATGGTATGACTCGTATCGTATATGAAACGAAACATCCAGATCCTAACAATGCTGGTAAAGACATTGTGGTGAAACATGAAGTAGCTACGATGGACGATGGCGTGAAATACGCTGGTGACGATGCACAAGATGCTGACAAATCCAAAGTCATCGCTAAGAAGTTGAATCAAACAGTAGATATTGTTGGTGGCGCAGATAAAGAGAAATTAACGGACAAAAACATTGGCGTGAATAACGTAGATGGCAAGTTAAAAGTACAATTAGCTAGCGACTTAACAAGTATCAACTCCATTACGAATAAAGAAAACAGCGGAAAAGTTGAATTCAAAGATAAGGGAGTGACTACTTTCAGTGGTGGCAAAGCTGACGACAAAGCTGTATCCATTGACGGTAAACAAGGATTTGTAACAGGCTTGCAAAACAAAGATTGGAATGTAGCAAACCCAACGGTTGTATCTGGTCGAGCAGCGACGGAAGATCAATTGAAAGTGGTTAGCGACCGTTTGGCAGAGGCTCGTAAATTCACAGGCGATAACAAAGATGTGACGGCTGTGGTTGGCCTTGGCGAAGTATTGAATATCAATGGTGGCGCAGATGCGACTAAGTTGACTGACAATAATATCGGTGTCATTGCTAAAGAAGCTGTTAAAAATGCAGATGGAACAGTGAAAACACCGGCATCTATGACAGTTAAGTTGGCGAAAAATGTTCACATGGGTGATGGTTCTACTGATTACACAGGCGTATTTAAACCTACTTTCATCGATAAAGATGGAAAGGTGAAACCTGTAATCGATGAGAAAACAGGTAAACCGGCAGAGTTTAATACGACCGTGAAACATGACGGATCAGGCAGTGAATACACTGTATATCGTCCTGGCAAAGATGGTAAACCTGAACCAGCGATTACGACGAATGTGACACCATTGGGTGTGGTGATTGAATCCAACAATTCCAATGGCAAAGCGAACCCTCCTGTGACATTGACAGCAAATGGCTTAGATAATGGAGGTAATCGCATTCTAAATGTGGCGCCTGGTATCAACGGCACTGACGGTGTCAACGTAGATCAGTTGAAAGCGACAGCTAACAACGTTCTGAACCAAGCGACTGGCGAAGCTCATAAAGCTGGTGCGAGAGCAGCCGCTTTAGCAGCGTTGAAACCATTACAATATGATCCATTAGAACCGACACAAATCATGGCGGGCATTGGTAATTATCGTAGTGAAACAGCAGCGGCTGTAGGCCTTGCTCATTACACGCAAGAAGCGACTATGTTCCACGTAGGTGTTACATTAGGTCAACATCAAAATATGGTGAATGCTGGGGTGACTCATAAATTTGGCTGGAGCCCAGAAGAAAAAGCAATTCCTGAACGTTATAAAGCGGGCCCGATCTCCTCTGTATATGTAATGCAAGATGAAGTATCTGCATTGAAACAAGAGAACGAACGCACGAAAGTAGCGTACGAACAAGTACTGGCAGATAATGCAAGTATGAAAGCAGAAAACCAAGAAATGAAGGAATCTTACAACAAAATGGCTCAAGACAATGAAGAAATGAAAGCACAAATCAAAATGTTGATGCAGGCTATGGGAATGAAATAAGTCCTGAAGATGTAACTTCCTCAGAAGATACAATAAGCCCCTACCCTTCCGGGTCGAAAGACTCGGAAGCGGTAGGGGCTTTTGTGTTATTTATTGTTGTATTTGTGCTAATAAAATGATATAATGTTAGCACAAATAAAACTTTATAGGTAGGTAGTATATGGATTATAAAAAAATATTAGAAGAGAAGTTAAAACAAAGTGGAGGGATATTGCTGAGTGAAGAAGTGATATCCGAGAATATACCGAGTATTTATTTAACAAGAATGGTTGAGCAAGGCAGTCTACAGCGAGTGGATAGAGGGATTTATATGGTGGAAGGGGGACAGTACGATGGATATTATTTCTTTCAGAAGAGATATAAAGTAGCAATCTTTTCTTATCTATCAGCACTGTATCTACATCAATTGATGGATAGTATACCAAATAAATTAGAGGTGACCTTGTATCGTGGATATAATCCGCATCGAATGGATGAAAATGTTATAAAGCACTATGTAACAAAAGAAGTACATGAACTTGGAATTGTTGATTGTAAAACGATGTATGGCAATACAGTGAGAGTATATGATTTAGAAAGAACGATTTGTGATTTAATAAAGAATAGAAAGGCTATAGATAGCCAGATATTTTCGAAAGTATTAAATCGTTATGTAAGTAGTTCAAATAAAGATTTAGCAAAACTTTATAAGTATGCTCAAAAAATGAAAATACTAGATAAAGTTTTAGGGGTTGTGGAGGTCCTTTATGAATAAGGATGAATCATAAATAAATTATTTAGAAAAATAATTAATAGTTAGATGTATTAGCTGTTGACAGTTTATTTGCATAGTGCTATAGTTGTGTTAGTAGATTGGCTGCAACGCTTAGGGCGTTGGTCACTAGGACACTGCTTTGGCAGTGTCCTTTTTATTTATGGAGATACTTATGGACTACGATAAACCGTTTCAAGATATTTCTCAACAAGTAGAAGTATTACAAAATAAAGGACTTATTATTTTAGATCCAGTATTAGCAGAAAATATATTAATGACAGTGTCATATTATGATCTTGTTAATGGATATAAAGAAGTATTCATAAAAAATAAGGTGTATATTAAAAATACCAGTATTGAAGATCTATTTGCATTTTGGTATTTAGATAAAAGGGTACAAGCACTTACTATAAAATATAGCTTAATCATTGAAACTATTTTTAAGCAAAAGTTATCATATGTGATTGCAAAGAATATAGGCGTTGATGAAAAGATATATTTAAATCCTAAATATTATAAGAAAAAAGCAGGAGGATTATTGTTCAACAATCTTAAAATAGATATTATGAGGTTGTTGTCTGTTAAACATAGTAAAGCACCTACTAAATATTATATAAAATCTCATAATCATGTTCCGCCATGGATTCTATTAAAAAATGCATCATTTGGTATTTCGATTAATATGTTTAAATTTTTAAGTACCAAAGATAAAGCGGAAGTAGCAAATTTACTTATACAATCTGATGCGGTGTTAGTATATGAAAAAATTGAACTCATTATAAGTTTTTTAGAAGGGCTGAGAAAGTTTAGGAATTATGCAGCACATAATCTGAAATTTATTACATGTCAGCCTGGATTTAAATTGCCGGGTAAAACCATGTATAGGTTATATCCAAAGTATGTCATTAGAAAATATTCTGGGGATATTTCAAAAAAAGATAAGGGGAGTATCAATGGATTATATGGGTTGATACTTATGATGATCATCTTTACAGAGGGTACACCGCTAGCTCAAACTATAATTGAAGATTATTCTGCAGAGATATTGCTAGGAGGGAATATACAAGAAGGAATAGATATGAAAGATTTATTGAAAAAATATTGTAACTGCTTGCGTTTACCAGAAGATATGTTACGTCGATTTGAAATTATTAAATCTATATTTAGATAGAATGCAACAAGCCCCTACCCTTCCAGGTCGAAAGACTTGGAAGCGGTAGGGGGTTTTATGTTGTGGTATTCGTATAGTATATCTAGTGGATGGTAATATTTGGAATATAGTAAAAGGGACGCAGGTTGTACAGCGTCCCTTTTAGTATTGTTAAAATGAAAAATCTTGAATAGTTTCGATATCTACAAGCTCAACTTCTTTGCCGTGGAATTGGATGATCCGTTCGTCTTGCAAACGACCTAGTTCACGGCTGAGGGCGGTGCGGCTCACGTTGAGGACGTCCGCCATTTCTTGCCGATTGTGTGGCAAGGTGAGGATGTTCTTTTTTTGCACTCGGTGAAGGTCCATAAAATAGGCGAAGATTTTTTCGCGCATCCCTTTTAGGGATAGATAATGCACTTTGCGGGTCAGTTGCATCGCCTTTTCAGACAGGTCATGCATGAGGTTTGTAAGCAACTGGATTTGACAGGATTGGCAGTCCGGAAATGCTTTGGTGAAAGTCTCAATTGGTAAAAACAAAACGATGGCATCTTTCGTGGCTTCGATCGTAGCTGGCCATAGGGGATGATTACTAAAGAGCAAAGCTTCCCCGAACATAGAGGACGGTTGCAGTTCCGTTACGATGGTTCGTTGTCCCAGCATGTTCTCTCGTGTTAATAAGGCACGCCCTTCTAGCAAGATACCGATGCCTTCCATCGGATCCCCAGCAATGGCAATGAAAGAATTTTTTTTGAAACTTTGTACTTTCACATTCGCTTGAGACAAGAAAAGTGATAAATTTTCTGGTGCAATGTGTGCGCATAGGGGAGATTGTTGAATCGTATTCATGTATGTTTCTAACGTTGGATGTAATGTCGACATGGGACCTCCGATAACTAGAAAATTATAATGTGGTATAGGAATATAATGATAAGTGTGCTCTAAGCATGTGATGATAGAGTGACAGAATACTAGAATGATAGCGTGATATAACTATATGTTCTATGACTGTGCATATGATGTATAGCAAAAGGGTCCAAAGGGACCCTTTTTGTATCGTACAAAGACAGTATATACTGCCATATAAATCGCGTTATATTGCAAACCTTAAATTAAAGAGTGTGCTTTACCGATTTCCTTGATTTGTTCTATGGTGAGCTTAGTATATTTGGCAATCATTTCTAAGGATAGTTTATCTTCTAACATGCCAAGAACTACTTCGGCTTTACCTTCAGCATTACCTTCTTTCCGTTGACGTCTTAATTCCATTTCGAGTGTCATATATTCTAACCTCCATTCTTTAGAATGTCGTACTTTATCAACGACGGAGTCCATTTCCGTTACTAACTCATCAGCAGGTGATTTACCATCTACATAATCTAAAAAATATTGTAACGGTTTTGAAATATCGTCTTCTGTACCTTTAGTGCTCAAGAATAGTTTTGTGGTTCCATCGTTTAATTCTATTTTGTAATTTTCTAAACAAACATTTCTGAAAGTATACTTGTGGAGCTCCCCAGTAAATACTGGAAAGGTGCATATAAATATAATATATGTATCATTGAGTTCGGTGTAGTCTTGGCCTTTTTCAATGTTATGTAAATCGATGATACTTTGATAGTATCGTACTCGTTTTACTAATTCCTCCATATTTTTAGTAGTTTGCATTTCCACATTAAAGACAGTACCATCCACATCGTTGACGTAGACATCGAGTCGAATACCTTTACTGTCTGGGTTCATATGCAGTGACTTTTCTTCTTCGAGATAGGTGATATCTTTAATCTGGATATCTAACAGCCGTTCTATTGTTGCCTTACAAATACGCTTATTGCGCATTACCTTTTGGAACATAAAGTTATCCTGAATGGTCAGTTCTTCAAAGGGTTTGATATGCATAGAATCACCTCCGGCTCTTATTCAAATTATACCATATATTTTAGATATATAACATTATTCTTTCTTACGTAACTATATCAATCTATGGGTTCGACCAATTTCTATAATTTGTTCTACAGTTAGTTTCGTATACTTCGAAATCAATTCTAAAGACCAGTTATCCTCTAACATGCCAAGAGCTACTTCAGCTTTAACTTCAGCTTTGCCCTCGGCTATAGCTTTAGCTCTACCGGCAGCGAATCCTTCTTTTCTGCATCGTATTTTTTCAACTTCAAATCTCATATACTTCCCTCTTCATTTCTCAAAATGTTTTTAAAGTGTAGCCAAGGATACGTTTTTTCTGCTTTCAGTATACTATACTACATGTATAGATAACAAGACACTGCTAGATTGCCCTGGAGAGGGCTTTCACTATGAAAGGGATTGTCTAGTAAAATATCTAAAGTAATACAAAAAGTATGTTGTAGTATACATATTAAGGGCAAAGTTCCCAAGGAGGTTTATCATGAGTATGTTCTGTTTCCAATGTGAACAAACAGCGCAACCAAATGGTTGTACAGTACAAGGTGTGTGCGGTAAAACAGCACCGGTTGCAAATTTACAAGACGAATTAACAGCGGCGTTGATTGGTTTAGCTCGTGCAATGCAAGCTACAGAAGTAACGTTAGAAAACGTACAATTGTTAAAACGTGGTTTATTCATGTGCGTAACAAACGTAAATTTCTCTGAAGATCGTGTACAAGAGTTCATCGATGTAATCAACAATGCGCACAACAAATTAGATGCGAACATTCCTAACTTTGATTGGGAAGAATTGTGGAAAGGTCATGAAGACATCGTATCCTTACGTTCCACATTGTTATTAGGTATGCGTGGTATGGCTGCGTACGCATGGCATGCAGCAGTATTGGGCTACAATGATCCAGAAGTTGATGCGTGGTTTGTAAAAGGCCTTGTTGAAATGGCAAAAGACCACAGCGCAGAAGAATGGTTAGGCTTATTGATGGAATTCGGTGGCATCAACCTTGCGTGCATGGCATTGTTAGACAAAGCAAACACAACTACATACGGTACTCCAGTTCCTACAACTGTACCTTTGACAGTAGAACCAGGTCCTTTCATCGTCGTAACAGGTCATGACTTACACGACCTAAAAATGTTATTGGAACAAACTGATGGCAAAGGCGTTAACATCTATACACATGGTGAAATGCTTCCATGTCATGCGTACCCTGAATTGAAAAAACATCCTCAATTGAAAGGTAACTTCGGTACTGCATGGCAAAACCAACAAAAAGAATTTGATGGCGTTCCAGGTGCATTCTTGTTCACAACAAACTGCATTATGCCACCAAAACAAACATATATCAAAAACATCTTCACAACTGACATGGTTGGTTTCGATGGCTGCGGTCATGTGGAACACAACGAAGATGGCACAAAAGATTTCTCTGCAGTCATCGAACGCGCTATTGAATTAGGCGGTTACAAAGAGCCACAACAATTCACTGGTATCAACGGCGGTACAGAAGTAACAACTGGTTTCGGTCATGGTACAGTACTTGGCGTAGCTGATAAAGTAATTGATGCGGTGAAAGCTGGCGCAATTAAACACTTCTTCTTGGTAGGTGGTTGCGACGGTGCTAAAGTAGGACGTAACTACTACACTGATTTCGTAAAACAAACTCCAGAAGATACAATGGTATTGACTCTTGCATGTGGTAAATATCGTTTCAACGACCTTAACATCGGTGAAATCGGTGGCTTGCCTCGTATCTTAGATATGGGTCAATGTAACGATGCGTACTCTGCAATCCAAGTAGCAGTAGCATTAGCAGGCGCTTTTGAATGTGACGTAAACGAATTACCATTGACATTAGTATTGTCTTGGTACGAACAAAAAGCGGTATGTATCCTATTAACATTATTGTCCTTAGGTATCCGCAACATCTATATCGGACCATCCTTGCCAAAATTCTTGTCCAACACAGTACTTGGCATCTTAGTTGAAAAATTCAACTTACATCCGATTACAACACCAGAAGAAGATATGAAAGCAATCCTAGGCTAAGACGTCTCTTGTGACGCTATGCAGCCTTGTGGCGTTCTTCATTAGCATAAGGGAAGAGCACGGCATACCCCCTCACAAACGGTATTTCATAATGTTTGTTCGGGGGCACACCGTGCTCTTCTTGTATTTGCGTGATTTAGGTAGTAAAGAACGCCACAAAGGCTACTACGCCTAACTGCGTTCCTTTGGGAAATGAAGAGCACGGTATACCCTTTTACAAACGGTATTTCATAATGTTTGTTAGGGGGCACACCGTGCTCTTCTTGCGTTTGTGTGATTTAGGTAGTAAGGAGCGCCACAAAGGCTGCTACTCGTAACGGCGTTCCTCGTGCGGATTCTTTTTTACGAGAAGGTCCCAAATATGGTATGATATAAGATACAGATAATACATAAGATATTCCTACATAGATAATAGGAGGTACCTACTTTGAGTAGTATTTTTGATATTATTGGACCGGTTATGATCGGTCCTTCTAGTTCACATACAGCAGGGGCGGCGCGCTTGGGAAAGATGGCGCTCTCTATGTTTCATGAACGTCCTGCAAGTGTCACTATGACACTCTATGGTTCCTTTGCGAAAACCTACCGTGGTCACGGTACGAACCGTGCGTTAGTGGCAGGCTTACTCGGCATGGATGCAGATGATGCCCGTATCCGTGAGTCCTTGGAGATGGCAGAAAAAGAGAACTTTCAGTATACTTTCATCGAGTCCGAAGTGGATGCAGGCCATCCGAATACGGTGCGGTTCAATATGTATGGAAAAGATGGCAAGCATATGTCCGTGACTGGATCTTCCCTAGGTGGTGGTAGGGTAGCAGTGACCAACATTGATGGTATTGATGTAGAGATTACCGGAGAAGAACACCAAATTATTGTGTTCCATACAGATCAGCCTGGTGTCATTGCAGGGGTCACACATATTTTAGGCCTAGCAGGTATCAATATTTCCAGCATGCGCGTGTTCCGGAAACGAAAAGGGTCGGAAGCGGTAATGCTTATCTCTACGGACTCAGATGTGGAAGGAGAGACGCTACAACAAATTAAGAAAGTGGCGGGCATTTCTTCTGTCATGTATTTTGAACCATTGGAATAGAGGATACTATGAGTTATTTATACGATACTATTGAAGATATTGTACGCCTTGCAGACCGTGAAAGTATTTCTTTTTCTGAAGTGGTCTTGCGGGCAGAAATAGAAAGTACGGACTCTACAAAAGAGGATGTGCTAACTGAAATACGCCGTCGCATTCAAATTTTCAAAGAATCTGTTCGTGATGGGATAGAGGATACAAGAAAAAGTAAGAGTGGTATGTCTGGAGGTCAGGCGAAACAGTTAGACGAACGGAAACCTGTCTTTTTGAGTGATCTTACATACCGAGCCTTGCGCTATGCTATATCCGTGAATGAAGCCAATGCGAAGATGTTCCGCATCGTGGCATGCCCTACGGCGGGGGCCTGTGGCATTTTACCAGGGGTCATGCACGCAGTGGGAGAAGTATACAACTGTGATGATACAGCGTATATTAATGGATTTTTAGCTGCTGCTGGGGTTGGTAATGTGGTGACAAACCAAGCCTGTGTAGCGGGTGCTGTGGGTGGTTGTCAAGCCGAAGTCGGTACGGCGGCAGCCATGGCAGCAGCCTGTGCAGTAGCTATGATGGGTGGTACTACAGAAGAAGTGGTAACGGCTATGACCTTGTGCATGAAAAATGTACTCGGTTTGGTCTGCGACCCAGTGGCAGGTCTCGTGGAAGTGCCTTGCGTGAAGCGGAATGGGATTTACGCAGTTCATGCGTTGGCATCGGCAGAAATGGCAATGGCAGGCTTGCGTAGTCGTATTCCAGCAGACGAGGTGATCGGAGCTATGGATTCTATTGGGCGAGCGTTACCAGAAGCACTTCGTGAAACCAGTGAAGGCGGTTTAGCACGTACTAAAACGGGAATGGACATTACGAACCGCTTGGCGCATCAGAAATAGAGAGGATGTAGTATGGGGAGTTTAGCATACAGAGAAACAGCTGCCTACCAAGGGGCTGTACGTATTTTGCAAACTTTACAAGCAGCAGAGTATGAGGCGTATATTGTGGGCGGCGCTGTGCGAGATATACAGATGGGGCGCACTCCTCATGACTATGACATTGTCACCTCGGCTATGCCAGAGATGGTCATCGAAGTGCTGCGAAGTTCAGGGTTTACGACGACGAATGTAGTAGGAGCAACTTTTGGAGTGGTGGTGGTATCCTACGGAGAGCATTCGTATGAGGTGGCCACTTATCGGAGTGAACAATATGGTGAGGATAGTCATCGACCAGTGTCTGTACACTATCCATCGACTTTCTCAGAGGATGTGCGGAGACGAGATTTTACAATCAATGGCTTGGCTCTTACTGAAAGTGGGCACATACGGGACGAAGTCGGTGGCTTACAAGATATAGAACATCGCCGTTTATGCACGATTGGTTCTAGTCAAGAGCGCTTTCAAGAAGATGCGTTGCGCATGTTTCGCTTATGTCGGTTTGCTGGACAATTGGGTTTTTCTATCGACCCGAACACATGGGCGGGAATCGAGCCGAACTTGTATCGAGTGGAAGGCTTATCCCTAGAGCGGGTACGTATAGAAGTTGAAAAAATGTTGCTCAGTGACCATGTGGACCTCGGCTTAGATGCGTTGGTGCGCAGTCATTTGAACGACCAATATTGCCAACAAACAACAGGGGGGCAATCTCGGCGGATTCCTATATTGCCGGAGTTAACCCATTTAGTAGACTTACCGCAAGCCCCCGAACATCATCTTCATGATGGATGGCGTCATACCTTAGCCGTCGTACGAGAGGTGGCACCCAATTTAGTGTTGCGGTGGGCGGCGTTGCTCCATGATGTGGGCAAAGGTGTGGAAGGCGTTCGAGGCTTTCACAATGGGCGGATTACGGATCGCAACCACGATACGGTAGGAGCCAATATGACACGTGATATACTGACACGGTTAGGCTATGGCAAAGAGTTTGTCAATCTTGTGGTATGGCTTGTGGAACGACATATGCGCTTTCACTTTTACGTGGCAAATGCATCAGCAGATTTACATACATGGATGCAGAAAGAAGCAAAGGGTGGCGTGTTCCGCGAAACAAAAGAATTAACGGTAGCCATGGAATATTTACAACAACTAGGGGTAGCCGATGTCATTGGTGGTGGCACGAAGCAGGTAGCCCCATCGGAAATGTATGGACAGAGAATGGTGTCCATGGCGCAGACTATGCCCGTACATACAAAAGATTTACACTATGATAAGGGGTTGCCCTCTATGGTACAACCCTATGTAAAAGAAGTGATGCAAACGTTATTGCAACGTGTGCAAAATGGAGAGATTATGAACACTCCAGAGGCGTTACAGGAGGCAGGGCTTTCCAAGTATCGTCGACTGAAAGAAAAGGAGTAGTAACCATGACAGTGCAACAAGCACGAAAACAATTAGATGAGTATGCTTTGCGATGGTTTGCGTTTATATTTGTGATCGCGTCACTCATCGTATTGCGCTACGGATATATACAGATTGTAGCTAATGATACCTATTCAAAGCGGTTTTCTAATCAATTTATTACAGATCGAGTATTGCAATCTCCACGAGGTACTATTTTTGATCGGAATGGCAACCCCTTGGCATTAAGCGTGACCGTTAACTCCGTCAGTGCGGACCCTACGATGATGCGGGTGGTGGCTAAGAAAACGCCGGAAGAGGTGGCAGATGTATTGGCACCGTATGTGCGTATTTCCAGAGAAGAAATTATTAAAAAATTAAATGAAGATACAGCCTTTGTCTGGATTGATCGCCTCTTAGATGTGCCGAACTCCAATGGTATAGAAGCAGCCATCAAGGAAGCAAAGTTCAATTTTATTACCTTACATAAAGAGAGCCGTCGCTATTATCCGAATGATACTTTATTAGCGCAGGTCCTTGGATTTGTGGGATTCAATGAAGATGGCAAAGCCGATGCAGAAGGTAAGGCAGGATTAGAGGCAGACTTAGATGATGTGATTCGCAGTAATGAGGTAAAAGTCAGCATTTATAACGATACAGCAGGTAGACCTGTCTTTGAGTCCGTACAGTCTCAATTTTTACCAGATCAAGAAAAATCTGTAAATCTCACCATTGATACTACGGTGCAGTTTATTGCAGAGCGTGCACTGGATAAAGCGATGGCAGATACAAAGGCTCGCAGTGCAGCCATGATTATTATGGACCCTAAAACAGGGGAAATCTTGGCAATGGCGAACAAAAATCGAGGCATGTCTACGGATGTGAATAAACTGAAATTTGAGGATTATCGGAACAATGCGGTGGTAAGTATTTATGAACCAGGGTCTACGTTCAAACCGATTATTGCCGCCTCCGCTCTGGCAGCTGGAAAATGGCAACTAGATACAGTGTACAATGATACGGGTACCATTCTAATCGATGGGCATACGATAAAAAACTGGGACGGTAAAGGCAGAGGTAAAGTTCGCTTACTAGATATTCTAAAATATTCCATTAATACGGGCATGGTGTACTTGGGTACGACTACCGGTGGAGATATTTTGACAGATTATGTCAAACGATTTGGGTTTGGTAAAGCCACAGGCATTGAACTGCCGGCTGAGGGAGATGGAATCCTATTTGATCCGAAGACAATGAGTAAATTAGATACTGCCACTATGTCTATCGGACAAGGGAGTGCGGTAACACCATTGCAAATGGTACAAGCCTATGGGGCCTTGGCAAATGGGGGCAAAATGATGAAACCTCATATTATTAAATCCATCGTGAACCCAGATGGATCTACTTTCAGAGAAGCACAAGATATAGAGCAAGGCCAACCTATCCCTGAAAGTATTGCCAAACAGATTACAGATATTTTGGAAAAAGAAGTTTCTGAAGGGGGCGGCCATAAAGCCTACGTAGAGGGCTACCAATTTGCCGGTAAAACAGGTACGGCACAAAAATTAGATGCCGAACATGGTGGTTACTTGAATGGCCGGTATATTGCATCCTTTATTGGATACGGCCCTGTAGAAGATGCTCACTTTGTTGCCTTAGTTGTGATTGATGACCCGCAAGGCACATACTATGGCAGTCAAATTGCAGCGCCAGTATTCCAAGATGTGATGTCACAATTAGTGCGGTACTATAAGCTTTCACCAACTCGTAGTAAACACAATGACAAAGATAAGGCAAAAGGTGGAACTAATGTATTAGCAGTACATCGTAATAAAGATGGATCTGTGATTGTGCCAAATTTTGTGGGACATGCCTATGGGGAGGTTCGCGATTGGGTTCATGAAGCTGGATTAACGTTCAAACCAACCGGTACAGGCTATGCCATTTCGCAAGATGAGGGCGTGGGCAGTACCTTGGAACAAGGTGAATCGATTACCGTTCATTTTAGTCGGTAAGATTCGTAGGCTGTGTAGGTACATAGAGATAGATATGACATAGGGATACACTATGAGATTATGAATGTGAGGATATCATGATAGAATTATTAGGTAAACCGGTAGCACAGGCTCGTAAAGCTATGCTACTGGAGAAGATGCAAGTGCTAGTAGACCAAGGTGTAACGATCACACTAGGTATTTTACTAGTGGGTGACGATAATGCAGCCAAAATGTATGCTACGTTCATGGAAAAAGTGGCAAAAGGGGCAAACTTTGGCACTGAATTAGTAGAATTACCGGAAACAGCTACGCAAGAAGAGGTAGAGGCGGTGATTCATAGATTCAATACAGATGAACGCATTTATGGCGTATTACCATTGATGCCAATGCCAAAACATATTGACAGTGAAGCGGTGATTGGTGGATTAGATCCAGCGAAGGATATTGATGGGTTAACTACCTATAACATTGGATTGGTTAGTTCTGGTAAAGGTGGGTATGTGCCGTGTACGCCAAAGGCTTGCATGGCTATCGTAGACCATTATGGCATTGAACTAGCAGGCAAAAAAGTGGTTGTTCTAGGCCGTAGCCAAGTGGTAGGTAAACCAGTGGCATTGCTGGCGCTAGAACGTAATGCGACAGTGACGATTTGTCATTCTAAAACACTAAACTTAGCAGCTGAACTAGCACAGGCAGATGTGGTTATTGCTGCGGTTGGTAAAGCACATATGGTGCATGGCTCTATGCTGAAAGAGGGCTGCATTGTGATTGATGTAGGAATCAATGAGTTAGAGGGACAGACTGTAGGTGATGTGGACTTCGCCTCTGCTAGTGAGGTGGCATCTGCCATCACTCCTGTGCCAGGTGGTGTTGGGTCTGTGACGACTACCATGATGTTAGAAGGATTATACGAGGCGTATTATGCACGAAATGGCCATCGCTGAGGGAATTGTAGATGTGGCGCTAGATACATTGAAAGCGAATGAAGGCACCATCATTCATGCTATACAAGTGCAGATTGGTGCGTTGTCTGGGGTAGAGCCAGAGGCATTACATTTTTGTTTTGATGCGGTCACACAAGGAACAGCGGCAGAGGGAGCGAAGCTAGAGATAGAAACAATCCCTATGAAAGGACGTTGTTTAGATTGTCACCAAGAATTTTCAATGGAACAGTATCGTCATGTATGCCCACACTGTGAAAGCTTTGCCGTAGAAGAATTACAAGGCAGAGAATTGCGTGTGGCATCCATTGATATGGATTAAAGGAGTACTATGGAAGTACAAGTAATGACAAATGTATTGGCAAAAAATGATGCCATTGCAGAAACACTACAACAACAATTTAAAGATAAACATATTTTAGTGATGAATTTATTGGGATCCCCAGGGGCAGGCAAAACCTCTCTATTAGAGGCCACGTTACAAACCTTATCTAAGGACTATCGTATTGCGGTTATCGAAGGTGATTTATTTACCGATAAAGATGCGGAGCGCATTCATGCTACCGGGGTACCAGTGATTCAGATTAATACGGTAGGCGGCTGCCATTTAGATGCGAATATGATCCGGGAGGCCATAGGTGAACTAGATTTGGATGCGTTGGACTTAATCATCATTGAAAATGTAGGTAACTTAGTGTGCCCGGCAGAATTTTTCATCGGTGAAGATATGAAAGTCACTGTTCTTTCTATCACTGAAGGGGAAGATAAACCACTAAAATATCCATTGATTTTCAAAGAATCTTCGGCAGTTCTATTAAACAAAGTCGATTTATTACCCTATGTACCATTTAAGATGGATGAGGCTATTCGAGATATTAACTCCCTACAACCAGGTGTGCCTATCTTTCAAGTAAGCTGTACACAGGCAGAAGGGCTTTCCCCATGGATTACTTGGGTGAAAGAACAACTAGAGGAGCGACGTAACCATGAAAACTAATTGGAAAGTTACCCTAGCAGCTATGGCAGTAGTAGGCATGGTGGGAGTACAACCGCAGATTGTGCTAGGACAAGATACTAGTGAAAATACAATCAACAAACAGGTGGGGTCTGTTGTTACTGAACAAGATGGTAGTGCAAATGCCGTAAATAAGGCGACTGAATCGATTGCCAAGGAGAAAGATTCGGATGAAAAGAACGTAGCAACAGCAGATGCGGCGAAAGGGAAAACCGTATTAGAGACAAAGCACAATGGTACCACTGTGCAACGGAAGGTAACCGTAGGGACATCGACCTTTACTGTAACACCAGAACAGGTGGCAGAAGAGTTGGCGTTGCGTAAGTTCTTACAAGAGAAAAAAGCATCTTTTGTAGAAGGGGAAGAAGAAAACTTAGAACTAGTAGGTACTTCCTATACGGCGAATCGTATACCACAGCTCGTTATTACCGATGCATTTGTTAAAGAACTCGAAGCAGAGGCGAAAGCACGTATAGAAGCAAAACAACATGAACCTTGGGCATTTCCTGATGTGGATGTGATGAAAGAAAAGCTAGACGTTATCGGTAAAAAGAAAACCGTTACTATGCATGCTAGTGATACTGTAGGTGAGAATGATGTTGATGGGGTAGGTGATTCTGTAGAGACGGAGTCTGAAGATACTGCGGGAAATAAGCCAGAGACAAGTAAATCTGATGCAGCTAATGCGCCTAAATATAGTAAAGATAACAGCACAGGAGAGCATAAAACTTCTAGTATGACTGAGGGGACCGCAACAGATGGAAAGGCTTTAAAGCACATACATGATGCGAAACAGCCTAAAACTCTTGCATATCCTATCGACTTATTATGGACAGATAAATCGACTATCTTCTTACATGAAGATGTACATGTAGGCGCTACACGTGGGGAAGTGCTCTTTGCTTGGGGCGCACCACAGGCTATGTGGCGTGATAACAAAGATGGTTCATTGCTGTGGCTATATATAGGCGAACTTGGTAAAGAAAAAACTATAACAAAAAACAAAAAAAGTTCTATGCAAAAGGAGGAGTTTTCACAGTTGGTGGAGAACTCTTATACTAGTGACTCTTTAGCAGGTTCTAACAGTTCTGTGGGTTATGTGTGGCTTTCATTGAAAGATGGGAAAGTGACACATTTGGGAATGATTACGGGTCAAGACTGGCCTCGTTTTGCTATACCAGCCACTACATTAGAAACGTTTAAGCCTAATACAATGACAGAGTCAGATTTCTCTTTGATGGGTTACCGATTAGGTGACACATTTACCAATGATCCTAATCGATCTTGGGAAGAAAGAGGCAAGCTGTACGGTCAGGAATTTTTAGGGTATAAGGATGTAGTTATCGCATATAACAAGGAACACGAAATCACTCGTGTCATGATCAACTCATCGCTTGGTACGACGAAACGCGGCATTTCATTGGGAGATTCTAAATACTTACTGCTCTATCTCTACGGAGTGCCAGATTTTGAAGAACCTGCTAATCAGCATGATACTACTAAAGGTGTAGTCTATGGCTATCGCCATCCGGTGTTAGAACATACCTACCTATTGTTTACATTAGATGACAAATTTGTTAGAGAAATTATGTTGTCAACTCAAAAGAAAAGCGAACTTGTTTCGTCTATGAAGTCTATGGCGTTGTGATAACGTCATTTATGCAAAAGGAAGAGCACGGCATACCCCCTCACAAACGGTATTTCATAATGTTTGTTCGGGGGCACGCCGTGCTCTTCTTGTGTTTGTGTAAGCATGATGTAGCAACGCCATAAGGCTACTACGCAAAATGGCGTCGCTTGGGGGGGAGGGAAGAGCACGGCATACTCCTCACAAACGGTATTTCATAATGTTTGTTCGGAGCACGCCGTGCTCTTCTTGCGTTTGTGTGATTTAGTCAGTTAGGGAACGCCACAAGGCTACTACGCAAAATTGTGTCGCTTGGAGGGAGGGAAGAGCACGGCATACCCCCTCACAAACGGTATTTCATAATGTTTGTTCGGGGGCACGCCGTGCTCTTCTTGTGTTTGTGTAAGTATGATGTAGCAACGCCACAAGGCTACTACACAAAATTGCGTCGCTTGGGAGAAGGAAAGACCGCAATACACCCCCCTCAGAAACGGCATTTCATGATGTTTCTTCGGAGGTATATTGCGGTCTTCTTACGTTTGGTATGTGTTAATCATAGCACTTTTGGATTTACTATATAAGTAATGAAAAAGCCTAACGAATAAGGTCAAGTACACCTTAGCACGTTAGGCTTCATCAGATTTTAAAGCTATTTGAGATGAGCCTAACGCCGATCAAACGTTGATGGCTCTTTTTTTTGTATACTTAGTATGCCATATTTTAAAACGAAAAACTACTACATATGTATCTTGAATTTACAACTTGAATTGGGGGGGTAAGTTTCTAAAAAGTTATTTGACACAATGTAATTTGAATGGTATTGTATATCAGTATTTCATATATAATTAGTAGGTGAATAGAATGGATGGTAAGAGAGGTAAGTGTATGAATAGTAAGTCGATAGCAGCTATTGCGATGACCGCTGTGCTGGCTATAGAGTATGGAACTGTGCAGGCAGTAGGACAGGGGTCTTATGCTTCGTATGGGATACAGCTCGGGGGTGAGTACTCTGTCGGAGTAGGGGAATTTCAGATTTATGGTGATAATGCAGTAGTGGTGGGGACAGTATCTGCACAAGCGAATGATAAGGGTACATCTATTGGAGCGTATGCAGGAGCAAGTAGTGATGACGGGTCTACTAATCTTGGATATAATGCATTAGGTCGTGCTTTCAACACGATAGCATTGGGAAGATTGACTGTATTATATGGAAATCAATCGATGGGTATTGGGTATAAGACACGTGCTTTCTTTGGTGATGAAAATGGTATAGCCATTGGTGAATCGTCAAGGGCGAGTGAAACTAATTCTGTTGCACTAGGGTCTCAAACAGTATCTAACCGTGATGAGGGTGTAGTTGGATACGATCCTTTGAATATAGCTGTTATAAAAGATCCCGCGAAAGGTAGCTTACAGCTACCTACTGCATTACAAGCGGAAATAGCAACTAAAGAAGCAGAATATAAAGTTTTGCAAGGAGAATATGAAATGATTCAAGGGGACATATATAAATTATCTGAAAAAAGAGCAGCATTAATAGGTGAATTAACACGGGGTGAAGTGACAGATCAAGAGGAATTAAATGCTATAAGGACTCAATCGCAAAAAAAATATGATTTATTAAAGAAAAAAGGTGCAGAGCTATCGAATAAGAAAGCAGAAATGAATCAGATAGTGGGTACTTGGCGGTCTGGACAAGGCGCAATATCTATTGGCAATTCTGAAAAAGGGGATACAAGACAGCTCATAGGGTTAGCAGCGGGATCAGAAGATACTGATGGCATTAATGTGGCACAACTAAAATCGTTAGATTTGGCAGCGCATCGTGCATTGGATAGGACGATTGGACAGTTGCGGAATGAGGCGAGACAGGGAAATACGATGACGGCTACTCTTGCTGCACTAAAACCAGTCGCTTATAAAGTAAATGAACCAACGCAAGTGTTAGCAGGGGTAGGACAATATGCAGGTCATAGTGGCTATGCCTTAGGGGTAGCTCATTATAGGAATGAACGAATGATGGTGAATGCAGGAGCAGCACTTTCAGGAAATCAATTGGTGTATAATGCGGGTGCTACTTTACGATTAGGCAAAAAAGGGACATCCTTAGCCGCGGATAGAACTCATCTATCAATAGACAGCTTATTTGAAGCATTACAACGAGAGCAAACTAGAAACCAACGTCAAAAACAAGTACTACGAGAGTTGGAACTAGAAAATCAACAGTTGCACCAAGATGTGGAGCAACTAAAACAGATGGCAAGATAATAGATATATGATAAAAGATAGGATAAAATGAGGTAAGTGATGAAAAGACATTGTGTAGTACCTTTGCTAATGGCTAGTATTTTAGCAATAGGTTTAGGAAGTGTGCAGGCAGCAGGTAATGATTCTTATGAAGCTGGTGGAGGTAATGCTTCTGGAGATAATTCTGTAGCGATAGGGGCGTCAGCGTCGAGTATTGAACGTGATTCTGTGTCCATAGGCGCTGGGGCATCTTCTGCAAATTATTATGGCGTAGCAATCGGTAGAGAAGCACGAAGTGATAAAGCAGGTGCCATCAGTATGGGGTATAAAGCACAGGCTATGGGTAATAATACTTTGGCATTGGGACGAGAGGCTCAGGCGCGTGGAGAAAACGGTTCTATTAGTATAGGACTTGAAGCGATTACTGGGGATGGCAGCAGTGGCTCAGTAGCTATTGGTACATCGGCTAAAACAGAGGCGGCTGATAGTGTGGCACTAGGATCGTATACATTAGGGAACCGAAATAAAGGTGCCCTGGGGTATGATCCATCTGAAGAGTTTGTAGTAAAAGGTGCTATTGGGACATTACAGATAAGCACTGCCAAACAAGGCACTACTAGCAATACTGCGGCAAGTACATGGCAATCTACAAGAGGTGCTGTATCCATTGGTAATTCGGAAACAGGAGATACAAGACAGTTGATAGGTCTAGCAGCGGGCTCTGAAGATACGGATGGTGTCAATGTAGCTCAATTAAAATCCTTGGAAACAGCTACATACAAAACGATTGATGCAGCGGCTAAAGGATTGCGTGGTGAAATTCATCAAGGGAATGCTATGACAGCGGCCTTAGCAGCTCTAAAACCTATCCAATATAAAGTAGATGAACCAACACAAGTGATGGTAGGTATAGGCAAACAGGAAGAGAAAATAGGCTATGCCTTAGGTGTGGCGCACTATACCAATGAAAGAACGATGTTTAATGCAGGGGCGGCTTTCTCAGAGGGGCAAATGATTTATAACTTGGGAGCTACACTTCGCTTTGGTAAGGGAGGTAAAGCTGCTGGTGCCTTTGGGGACAATGCATCTCTTTCTGTATTATCCGATGCGTTACAAGAAGAAAAACAACAAAATGATCGTCAAGAACAGGCTATTATTAATTTACAATCGGATAATCGACAACTACGGAACGATATAGAGATGTTGAAACAACTTGTTTCGACTAAGAAATAGCGTGGCGTTTTAGCTTAATATTGAGCAAAGGGAAGAGCACGACACATTCCTACGCAAACTGATACAGTGGTTAGGTTTGCTTCGGAACATGTCGTGCTCTTCTTACGTTTGTATATGTAAGCAAAAAGAACGCCACGCTATTTCCTATCCCCAACGGCGTTCTGGGGAGGCGTACAAAATTTTCTGAAAAAGGTTAAAAAATTTTTTATAAAACACTTGCATTATAATATAGAGGTATGTTATTATATACAAGTAGTCAGGAACACCACTACAGAGTAGGAAAAAGTTCTTGACAAACTACATAAGAACATATATAATGATATATGTAAATGTGCTGGCGTAGCTCAATCGGTAGAGCAGCTGACTTGTAATCAGCAGGTTGTGGGTTCAATTCCTATCGCCAGCTCCATTTTTTTGGAGGGATTCCCGAGCGGCCAAAGGGAGCAGACTGTAAATCTGCCGTCTTCGACTTCGAAGGTTCGAATCCTTCTCCCTCCACCATTTTCATCGCGGGGTGGAGCAGTTGGTAGCTCGTCGGGCTCATAACCCGAAGGTCGCAGGTTCAAGTCCTGTCCCCGCAACCATGTTAATTCGTTAGTGATTGAATGTGCTGGTGTAGCTCAGTCGGCAGAGCGTATCCTTGGTAAGGATAAGGTCACCGGTTCAATCCCGGTCACTAGCTCCATATACTTGGCGGCATAGCTCAGTTGGCTAGAGCAATCGGTTCATACCCGGTGTGTCCGCGGTTCAAATCCGTGTGCCGCCACCAATAACCTCACTTTAGGTGAGGATTTTTTTATGCCTAAAATTAGCTATCCATTGAAATCCATAGTTTGAGTTTGTATAATGAGAGTATAGAAAGGTGGTGGCTCTATGGCTAAAGCGATAGATGTGGCGAAATTTTTTATTGAAATAGTTGCTAATACTCCTAATGAAGATGCGATGACTAATTTACGATTGAATAAATTGTTGTACTTTGCTCAAGCTGGGAGCATTTCATCATTAGGTTATACTCTTATTGAAGAAGATTTTGAAGCATGGGATTTAGGCCCGGTTGTTAAATCTGTTTATAAAACCTTTAAAGAATATGGAAGAAATGGGATTGTTAATCAATCATTTGATCGACAAGCGTTGACCAAAGAAGAGCAATTATACTTGTTAGATGTGTTGCGTAAATATAGCACAATGTCTACATCTTCTTTGGTGAATAAATCTCACGAAAAAGGGACTCCTTGGTATGAAGTGTACTATTCTACTGGGGATAAAATTATTCCAAAACATCGAATTACAGAATACTATGGACATATTGAAATTGTTGATAAATTTACATTGCCGTTTACAGAGAAAGACTTCGTTGGGACAAGAGATGAATCTAACCATTTAGTGTTACCACAGGAGTATGACTATGCCGAATAGTTGGGAAGTATGGTGGGCGATTGTAAAGTTTGAAAATTCAGAAGAATCAAAGGTACGACCAGTTGTTGTATTAGAGAATCAAGAAGCATTTATTATTTCGTTGAAAGTAACTAGTCATAAGCCGAGAGATACATATCCTGGGGAATATGATTTAATGCGTTGGAGTGATGCAGGATTAACTAAGCCATCAACTGTTAGACTGAGTCAACCGTTGCAATTAATAATAACAGACTTCAAAAGCAAAATTGGTGATTTAGATGCGGTGGATATCTATGCGATTCAGCAATTGATTGCATATTATAAATGATAATATATCTATGCGAGAGGAGCGGTACATATGACATCATGGTTTAGTGATTTAAAAGAGCTGATTTTACATCCTACGGGGCAAGGGGCCGATCAAGTGGCACAATATGGAACGATTAAAAAAGGTTTGCTCACATTTTTTGGGTTAGAATTTTTATTTTGTACACTCTTAGGTGCTATAGTTACCCCATTAGTTGGATTTTTTATGCCTGTGCATTATCTTGATATTGCCGCCTATGGGTCTTTGATTATTGTTGCAGCAGCTATACTCATATTTATTGTTCAAATAGTATCTATATTTTTTAGTAGTGCTATATTCTATGGATTGTATAAACTGACAAAATCTACAGGGACTTGGGCTGATGTGGTGAAAGGGTTCATGTATGGAAAAATCTTTTCCGATCTATATATTGCATGTTTAATCCCTATACTATGGATCCTGGGTGGCTTGTTACTTCCCCTTAGTAGAGATTTGATTTGGTTACTAGTTATTGTGGCGGCTGCAGTAGCACTTTGGATTGTATATGTTGAGGTACATATTATGAGTCGTATATTAGACAGTACGAAATTGAAAGTGTTTGCTTTATATGTAGGAGTAGCAATTGTAAGTACATGTATTAAATATCTATTGGGATCGTAATATGGTACTACGTAGTCTAGTATAGTGCTCTATAGAGATAGGTTAGACTTTCACAAAAATTATCAAAAAGTGGAGTAGAAATGCCTGTAATTCCTATAAATTAACTAAACTGTATTTGTATTTCTCTATCTAATCATATATAATAAAGGTAATTAGTTTTTTTGTAATGAAGGAGGCTATTTTAACAATGGCAAAAGCAAAGTTCGAACGTAATAAACCACACGTTAACATTGGTACTATCGGTCACGTTGACCATGGTAAAACTACTTTAACAGCAGCAATCACTAAAGTTCT